>DASWAE010000048.1:0-4056 GCA_036391275.1 Trebonia sp. | reverse complement strand
CGACCCCGGCCCGCGACCCCGACCCCGACCTCGACCCCGACCTCGACCCCGACCTCGACCCCGACCTCGACCCCGACCTCGACCTCGACCCCGACCTCGACCCCGACCCCGTCCCCGTCCCCGACCCCGACACGACGAAGGGGGCGGGCCCAGGTAGGCCCGCCCCCCCTCGCACGCTTCAGCCCTGCTCAGTGCCCGTGGAACAGGATCGGGTCCGCGATCGCATTCCGGCCGTAGCAGATGGTGCAGGTCTCGGCGCCGAGCCCGCCCTTGGCGGCGGCGTCGTCGATGGCGCCCTGGGTCAAGCCGGCGCCGCTGATGACGGTGGTCCCGACCGTCGCCACGCCGGCCGCGCCGTTCTGCGCCATGTGCGCGGCGGGCTGGGTCGCCTGGTGGCACGACGAGCAGATCCCGGCGCCGTGCGTCGTCCGCAGATACGTCGTCGCCGACTGGTCGGTGACGGTCGCGCCGCCCGTCGCGACGGTGATGCCGTTCACGATCCCGATGTCGACGCTCGGGAACGGGTTCGAGTCGGCGTGGCACGCGTCGCAGTGGCCGACCGAGTTCCCCTCGGGGAACTGCACGTCGCGGAAGTCGTTGACGCTCTTTCCGAAGCCGTACACCACGATGCCCTGCGTGAAGGGAGCGTGCGCCCCGCCGTGGATGCCGTGGATCATGACCCCGAGCTGGATGGCTTGCTCGACCTTGCCGTCGACACCGAGGGTCGTCCCACCGGGCCGCTGGCTGATGTCGGTCGCCTGCGCGTTGTGGCAGATGACGCAGCCCTCGATCTTGTCGGTGCGGTTGTTGCCGTGGAGCGAGAGCAGGCCGTGGCACTTGTCGCACTTCTGGACGTCCACCACCACGCGCCGCGGGGTCGCGGCGCTGTCGGTGATCGGGAAGTACTGGACCGCGTTCGTGACGGAATACCGCGTACCGGTCGAGGTGCCGGGGTGACCCTCGATGAGCACCACGCCGGAGCCGACCGCGGTCGACGGCACGGGCTTGGCGGACGTCACCGTGTACGTGCCGTCGGCGTTCTTGGTCGCGGTCCCGCCGGCGGTGGCGCTCCCGGCCAGCGCGCCGAGCACGTTGATCGACACGGGCTGGGCCGCGCCGTTCCCGCTGCCGGAGTTGTCCCAGTCCTCACCCGGCTTGACGGTCCAGCCCAGCGTGACGGCGAGGCGGCTCGCGCCGTTCGCCGTGTTGGTCCAGAGCGGATCCGTGGCGAGGTCCTGGTTGGCGTCGCCCGCCGCCGGGTTGGTGATGGCGATGGTGACGGCGGGCGCCTGGCCGGGCGCGGTGCTGGTCACGCCCTTGATGGCGAAGCGCGACTTCTGCTGGTCGGGCGTCGGGATGCCGATTCGATGGACGACCGTCGTGTCGATCTGCTTGCCGGCGCCGTGGCACTGCGTGCACTGCCCGTCCTGCACCGCGCCGGCCGGGTGGGCGAGATAGCCGGTCTTGGGGAGAGTGCCACCGACCGTGCCGGGGGCGGAGGCCGTGAAGTCGATGCGATCGTGGCAGGCCCCGCACGCCTCGATGCTGGCCTGGGTCTTCCAGTAGTCGACGCCGGTGCCCGAGGTCGCGCCGTGGCACACGGTGCAGTTACCCGTGTCCTGCGGGAAGCCGACGAAGGTGTAGTCGGTCCCGTTGATGACGATCGTACCGTTCGTCGGAGCGCCGGTGATCTTCGTCCCGTTGACGTTCGTGCCCGTCACGCTGGGCAGGTTCCCGCCCTGGTGGATCTTGTGGATCATCACCGCGAAGTCGAGCGAGGTGGAGTTGACGCTCGTCGGATCCGGGTCGGGCGTGCCTTGGTTGTGGCAGGTGACGCAGTACTCGGTGCTGTGCCGCTTCGACCCGTGGTGGGAGATGTCGCGGTGGCACTGGTTGCACGAGGTCGTGGCGACGAGGGCGCGCGGGTTGTCAGCCTGGACCTGGCCGCTCGCCGGGGCGATGTCCACCCAGCCGTCGAAGGTCGGGTGCGTGTCGTCGATCGAGGCCCCGTTGTTCTGCATGCCGAAGCGCGTGACGGCGGCCGGGTCGTAGGTCTCGGTCACCGCCGCCGTGGTCGACGGCGCCACCGGCGCGCTCAGGTCGCTCTTGAAGGTGTAGGTGCAGCTGCCGTCGCCGTTGTCCTTGAGCGTGCCGGCGACGGTGCCGCGCGCGCCCTCGTTGGTCGCGACCTTGATCGTCCCGATGAGCCGGTTGATGTAGCTCTGCCACATCTTCAGCCCCGGGTTCTCCGGGTCGTCGATGAGCTTCGCGATGGTGAAGTTCGGGGAGAAGGCGGCGTAGCTGCTCGTGCCGCCGCCAGCGCAGGTGCCGGCGTCCTGGGTGTAGGCGGCGTCCTTGAAGAGGCGGTACGTGACGGTCGGGACCCCGCCCTTGCCCCCGCCGTTGGGGATGGAGGCCGCGGTGAGCTTCGCGTAGAGGCGGGACGGCGTGCTGAGCGCGCTCGTTCCTCCGTCACTTCCACCAGCCGGGCCAGCGGGTCCGGCTGGACCCCGGTCGCCCTTGCACGCTGCTTGACCGATCGCGAAGGCGCACGCGAGCGCCATGGGGACGCTTCCACGAGAAGGCTTGATCATCCCGCGCCGTCCTGGGCCCCCGGAGAAGCCCGTCAAAGGTGATGAGCTACGTGGAGCTACACCGATCGACTGGCGTCGAAGGATGACACGGTGACGGTGGGTGTCTAGCTACCCGGCCGGTCGCGCAGCAGCCCCAAACGGGATGGGGCGCGCGCTTTTCGCTGCCATTGCTGAACGGAAACAGGTCATGTCGCACCCTGTCCCGAAAGGGCTAGGCCACGCGGACAACTGAGGGAGATCAGATCTCGCGGTGAAGCGCTGCGTCATCCGCCGAGGCGTAGACGTCCTGCCAGATGGAGGCGAGCTCGGGCGGGGATCCCTCTTCGGCCGCGCGCAGCGCGCCCTCGACGACCTTCCCCACCTCGCCCTCGAGCTGCTCGAGCTCCGCCTGCGTCACCTCGAGCTTCCGGTCGCGCGCGTGGGCGAGGAGCGCCCCGAGCGGATCGCGCTTCTTCTCCCGATCGAGCTCTTCCCGGGTGCGGTAGGTGGCTGGATCCGCCATGGAGTGCCCGCGGTACCGGTAGGTGCGGGCTTCCAGCAGCACCGGCTTGCCGCCCTCGCCGCGCGCCTCGGCCGCGGCCCGCGCGACGGCGTCGCGCACCGCCAGCACGTCCATCCCGTCCACCAGCTCGCCGCGGAGGTCGTGCGCGCAGGCGCGCCTCCAGACGTCGGTCACCGCCGAGCTGCGCTCGATGGCGGTGCCCATGCCGTACCGGTTGTTCTCGCAGATGAAGATGACCGGCAGCTTCCAGACGGCCGCCATGTTCATCGACTCCCAGAAGGCGCCGTTGTTCACGGCCGCCTCGCCGAACAGGCACACCACCACCCCGTCCTTCTTCTGGTACCGCAGCGCGAAGCCGACCCCGACCGCGAGCGGGATCTGGCCCCCGACGATGCCGTAGCCGCCGAGGTTGTGGCGCGGGGCGTCGAACATGTGCATCGAGCCGCCCTTGCCCCGCGCGGCGCCGTTGGCCTTGCCGTAGAGCTCGGCCATGACCTTCTCCGGCTCGGTGCCCCAGGCCAGCGCGTGGCCGTGGTCGCGGTAGGCGTTGACGAGGTAGTCGCGCCGGGCGTCGAGCGCGGCGAAGACGCCGACCCCGATCGCCTCCTGGCCGATGTAGAGGTGGCAGAAGCCGCCGATCTTTCCCTCGGTGTAGACCCGGCCCGCCGCCTCCTCGAAGCGGCGCAGGAGCAGCATGCGCCGGTACAGGTCGAGCAGCGCCTGCCGCGTGTCGGCGGGGGGCTCGGCGCGGGGGGCGACGGCAACCTCGCCGCGGGCGGCGGTGTTCGCTTCGGCCATGCGCGGTTCTTAGGGAGCGCAGGGGGCCCAAGTCAACGCGATCCGCTTCACGGCGAGCGAAGTTCGGGCGCCAGCCGCGCCGCGAGCCGGCGGAAGGCGAGCTCGGTCTTGGCGTCCTCGATCTCGCCCCGCTCGCAGGCGGCGACGGCGGCGCCGAGCGGG
>DASWAE010000047.1:0-2179 GCA_036391275.1 Trebonia sp. | reverse complement strand
TGGCGAACCTCTCCTGGTCCTACGCCGCATTCCTCTCCGCCGCCCGCGCCCGCGGCGCCTAACCCGCCCGCCTAACCCGCCCGCCTAACCCGCGGCGCCTAACCCGCGGCGCCTAACCCGAAGTTACGGGGTCTGAAGATGCCGAGACCGCCGCTGGCCTGCGCTTTCGCGCCGAGGCTGGCGGCGGTTTCTGGCTACTTCCGCAAGACGGTCGGGATGGCGGCCCCGATGAGGTCGAAGGCTTGCTGCTGGCGGCTGGTGGGCTCGGTGAGGACGGGGACGGCGGCGGGTGTGCCGGCGAAGCGGAGCTCGTTGCGGGCGAGGGTGCCCAGGTGGGCGAGCAGGCCGGTGAAGCTGAGGTAAGCGCGTCCGTTGTCGTCGTGCTGGCGGGAGGCTTTCGCCTCGGCGGACGGTGAGCGTTTCGCGGGGGCGACGGGGTTTGCCCGGGCGGGCGGGCCTTCGTCGGTGTAGGTCAGGGGTGCCCAGGCCTGGCGCAGGTGCCAGGTGAGGTAGGCGGCGAGCATGCAGATCAGCACGTGGCCCTTGACGCGCTTTTCGAGGCGGTGGAACACGGGGCGCAGGTCGAGGTCGTCGGATTTGATGTGCCGGAAGTCCCGCTCGACGTACTTGAGGTTCTTGTAGGCGGTCACGGTGCCGGCGGCGTCCAGGTCTTCGGCGGGGACGGGGGTGCGGATGACGTAGATCCCGTCGAGCCGTGCCTCGGCGCCGATGCTGTCCTGGTCCCGCGTGACTGTCAGGCTGGTGTCGGTGACGGCGACGCGGAAGTGCTTGCGCATCTTGTACTTGCCGATGACCTCGCCGACCTTGGCGCCGATCGCCGCGGCGCCGGTGAGCTTCCCGGCGCTGACACGGGCGGTGAGGGGAGCAAGAAGCTTCTCGGTGGCGGCCAGCAGGTCCTCGCGCTTGCGGGCGCGCTCGTCGGCGAGGGCGGGGTTGCGGCAGGCGATCAGGCGTTCGCCGGGGAAGTCGCCGCTGGTGATCTCGGCCAGGTCCTGCTCGTCGAACAGGGACAGCTGCAAGGGCCCGTCGTCGGCCATCAGCCTGCGGATGGCCGGGGCGCGCAGCGCGGTGATCCACGCGTACCTGCCGTCGAGTTCCTTCAGGGCCTCGATGCGGGCGGAGGTGATCATGCCGCGGTCGCCGACCATGATCATTCTCTTCAGCCCGAAGGTGTCCTTGACCACCGTGGCGATCTCGGTGAACGCGGCGGGGTCGGCGGTGTTCCCGCCGAAGACCCGGACTGCGACGGGGCGGCCCTCGGGGTCGGTGAGCAGCCCGTACTCGATCTGCACGCTGCCCTTCTTCCCGTCGCGGGAGTAGCCGCGCGCGCCCAGGGGACAGTGCGAGCCCTCCAGCCACGAGGACGACAGGTCGAACAGGGCCATCCGTGACGGGTTCGCCTCCGGCGCCAGGTGCCGCCGGGCGAGCTTCTTCTCGATGAGCTCCTGCCGGGCCTGCAGCCAGTCCATCGCCGCGTAGGCCTCGTCCGTCGCGGCATCCGCGATGCCGAGGTCAGTGCCGAGCGCGGTGTCGCTCCACCAGGCGAGGGTGGACAGCTTCGAGCCGGGATGCACGACCCGCGAGATGACCAGGGCAAGGGCCAGGTCGCGGCGCCGCCCGGCCGGGCCGAGCAGGGCGGGCAGCCCGAGCTTCGCGGCCATCGCGTAGGCGGCGGCGACGTGCCCGTGCGGCTGCGACTTCGCGACCGTGACCGCGGCCTGCCCGGCCGGGACGAGGACCTCGCCCTTGAGGGCGGCCTCGACCGCGTCCACCACGGACGCCGGCATCTTCGACAGGTTCGCCACCGTCTTGTGCCGGACCTTCCCGCCTTCCCGGTAGGTGTGGCGGAGCAGCCGCGACTCGTACTCCCGCTCCCGGCCCTGCTTGTCGGTGTGCGAGCTCTTGATCCTGGCCACGTGCATCGCCGTCGGCTGGTCCAGCATGCTCGCATGCTAGCAGCGTGCAGCCGAGGAACCCAGCCGACACGCCGATATTTCCTGGCTACGCTACGAGGCCGCCTGGAGGCTCGCATGCCTGGTCAGGCACGAGATTCCCACTCGGAGGCCCCGTAACTTCGGGTTAGCGGGGGCGCTCGTCGATGATGCGGCGCATCTTGCCCATGGAGCGCTCGATGGTGTCCGGGTCCTGGACGACGGTG
>DASWAE010000046.1:0-27447 GCA_036391275.1 Trebonia sp. | reverse complement strand
ATGGTCACACGGATCGAGGTCGACGATTCGAGCGGCCGAGTCACAGGCGTTCGGTACGTGGGTTCTGACGGTGCCGAGCGTGTACAGAGGGCAGCGGCCGTAGCGGTCGCCGGCTACTCGATCGAGACGCCGCGGCTGCTGCTCAACTCCGCCTCGCGGCGGTTCCCCGACGGCATGTGCAACGACTTCGACCAGGTCGGGCGCTACCTGATGGTGCAAGGCGCGCCGCAGACCGCCGGGCGGTTCGACGCCGAGGTGCGGATGTACAAGTCGCCTCCGCCGGAAGTCAGCAGCGAGCAGTTCTACGAGACCGACCCGGCCAAGCCGTACAAGCGCGGTTTCTCCATCCAGACCGTCTCGCCGCTGCCCATCACCTGGGCCGAGCACGTCGCCGCGCAGGGGCACTGGGGCGCCAAGCTGCGCCAGTACATGAGCGACTACGTGCACTGGTCGACCCTGGGAGCGCTGTGCGAGTTCCTGGCCCAGCCGGACAACCGGGTCACCCTGGCGGAGGAAAAGGACCGTTACGGCCTGCCCGTCGCGAACTTCGCCTACTCCCAGTGCGACAACGACAAGCAGCTCAGGAACGCGGCCCAGCAGGTCATGGAGGAGATACTGCACGCGGCCGGGGCCGCCGAGGTCATCACCATCGACCGGTACGCCCACCTGGTCGGCGGGGCCCGGATGGCCGCCGACGAGCGGCACGGCGTGGTGGACCGCAACTGCCGCAGCTTCGCGATACCGAACCTCTACATCACCGACGGCAGCGTGCTGCCCACCCAGGGCAGCGCCAACCCGGCGCTGACGATCATGGCGGTCGCCGCCCGGGCGGCCGACCACCTGGCCGCCGGGGCCGCTGACGGCCGCTGACGCAACCTCGGAAGGAGATCTCCCATGGCTAAGCCCAATGTCGCCGACTACCTGCTCGAGCGCCTGCGCGCCTGGGACGTGACCGAAGTCTTCGCCTACCCGGGTGACGGCATCAACGGCATCCTGGCCGCCTGGGGCCGGGCCGACAACAAGCCCATGTTCATCCAGGCCCGGCACGAGGAGATGGCCGCCTTCGAGGCGGTCGGTTACGCCAAGTTCACGAGCAAGGTCGGCGTCTGCATGGCGACCTCGGGGCCCGGGGCGATCCACCTGCTGAACGGGCTCTACGACGCCAAGCTCGACCACGTGCCGGTCGTCGCGATCGTCGGCCAGACCAACCGGACCGCGATGGGCGGCTCCTACCAGCAGGAAGTCGACCTGCTCAGCCTGTTCAAGGACGTGGCGAGCGAGTACGTGCAGATGGTCACCGTGCCCGAGCAGCTGCCGGGCGTGCTTGACCGCGCCATCAGGGTGGCGATGGCGGAACGGGCCCCGACGGCGATCATCATCCCCGCCGACGTCCAGGAGCTTGAGTACTCCGCGCCCACCCACGCCTTCAAGATGGTCCCCTCCAGCCTCGGCATCGAGTGGCCGACCACCGTCGCCAACAGCGACGCGATCGCCCGCGCGGCCGAGATACTCAACGCCGGCCATAAGGTCGCGATCCTCGCCGGGCAGGGCGCGCGCGGCGCCCGGGCCGAGCTGGAGCAGGTGGCCGAGATCCTCGGCGCCGGGGTGGCCAAGCCGCTGCTCGGCAAGGACGTGCTGTCCGACGAGCTGCCGTACGTGACCGGCTCGATCGGCCTGCTCGGCACCCGGCCAAGCTACGAGCTGATGAAAGGCTGCGACACCCTGCTTACGGTGGGGTCCAGCTTCCCCTACACCCAGTTCCTGCCCGCCTTCGACCAGGCCCGGGCGATCCAGATCGACATCGACGGCAAGTACATCGGGATGCGCTACCCCTACGAGCTGAACCTCGTCGGGGACGCGCGCGCCACCTTGCAGGCGCTGATCCCGCTGCTGCAGCGCAAGGAGGACCGCTCCTGGCGGGAGGACATCGAGGCCAAGGTGACCCGCTGGTGGGAGACCATGGAAATGGAAGCCATGGTCGAGGCGGACCCGGTCAACCCGATGCGGCTGTTCCACGAGCTGTCCGTCCGGCTGCCGGACAACGCGATCGTGGCCGCCGACTCCGGCTCGGCGGCGAACTGGTACGCCCGCCAGCTGAAGTTCCGCGGCGACGTCCGCGGCTCCCTGTCGGGCAACCTCGCCACGATGGGACCGGGCGTGCCGTACGGGATCGGCGCCAAGTTCGGCCACCCGGGCCGGCCCGTGATCGTGTTCGAGGGCGACGGCGCCATGCAGATGAACGGCCTGGCCGAGCTCATCACCATCAAGCACTACTGGGAGCAGTGGACCGACCCGCGGCTGATCGTCGCCGTCCTCCACAACGACGACCTCAACCAGGTCACGTGGGAGATGCGCGCGATGGAGGGCGCGCCGAAGTTCACCGAGTCGCAGCGGCTGCCCGACGTCGACTACGCGGCCTTCGCGAACAGCCTCGGCCTGCAGGGCATCTACATCGACAAGCCCGACGACCTCGCCCCCGCGTGGGAGCGGGCGCTGGCGGCCGGCCGGCCGACGCTGCTTGACGTCCGGGTGGACCCGAGCATCCCGCCGATCCCGCCGCACGCCACGTTCGAACAGGCCAAGGACGCCGCGAAGGCCATCCTGAAGGGCGATGAGGACTCGCGCAGCGTGATCGTGGAAGGCATCAAGACCAAGGTGCAGGAGTTCCTGCCGCACAAGGGAAACTAAGCGGCGCTCTGGGCCCAGGGCACCCAGCGGGTGCGGATGGTGACGCCGCCGGGCCGGCGAAGGGAGAAGGCAATGGCCGTGAACGACAAGCCGCGCATGACGCAGGACCTGCTCGGGGTCTACCTCAACGACCACCTCGCGGGCGCCACCCTGGGCATGAGCCTTGCCCGGCGGATGGCGGAGTCGGCGGAGCCGGGCAGCGAGCGCGCCATGGTGCTGAGCAGGCTGGCGACCGAGATCACGGAGGACCGGTCGGCGCTGCTCCGGATCATGATCGCCCTCGGCACCCCAGTCCGCGGCTACAAGGTGTTCGCGGCGTGGGCCGGCGAGAAGGCCGGCCGCCTGAAGCTCAACGGCCGCCTCCGTACCAGGTCACCGCTCAGCGACCTGGTGGAGGCGGAGTTCCTCCGGGCGGCCGTGGAGGGCAAGGGCGCCTGCTGGCGGACGCTCCGCGAGGTCGCGGAACGGGACGGCCGGCTTGACGCCGGGCACCTGGCCGACCTCATCACCCGGGCGGATCACCAGGCGAGCGTGCTCGAGAACATGCGCTCGGCCGCGGCGATGCGGGCGCTCGCCGGCGGCTCCGCGTAGTTGGGGTGCCCGGGAAGCCTGCGCGGCGCGCACGGAGCCAGAACGCGGGCACCGCGGAACCACGCGTCCCTTAAGCGCGCGGTTTTACCAGTAAATTCCTGTCAGCGGGTAAACTTTTCACCCGATGTAAAGAAAAGGCGGCGCCGGCGCCTTTTGTTTACCGGCTGTGAAATGTTTACCGGCAAATCCGGCGGCGCAGCCCCAGCGAGCCCGGCGTTGCCGCTACCTAGGACAGTTCCGCCGAAGACGACGGGACTCATGGGGCCGGTGGTGCTGAGAATGTTCACCCGGTAACGAGTTCCTGACGCCAATGCGGTCCACGGCATGCTGCGGGTGGAAAATCAAGGGAGTCCGGGCTGCTTGGTGGAGTAACCTAGCGGTTATGTCCGTGTTTTGCCGCCTCCTTCTTGCCGAGCCGCGTTGACCAGTGCGTCAACGCGGCCGCCCCTCATGCTTGAGGGGCTTTTTCATTTCCGCAGCTAATCCAGGACCGACGATGACGAGGGTTTCATGAGCGAGAGCGAGCCAGCGGGCACGCCACCGGTGCCCGGTGATGACCAGTTGCCGTTTCGCTACGACGCGCGGCTCGCCGGAACGATCGAGGCGCGGTGGCAGCAGCGGTGGGCGGCCGACGGTACCTTCAACTCCCCGAATCCGGCCGGGCCGCTTAGTGCGGGCTTCGCGCGGGTCGCGGGCCGCCGCAAGTTCTACGTGCTGGACATGTTCCCTTACCCGAGCGGGGCCGGCCTGCACGTGGGGCACCCGCTGGGCTATATCGGCACTGACGTGTATGCCCGCTACCTGCGGATGACCGGCCACCACGTGCTGCATGCCTTCGGATATGACGCGTTCGGGCTGCCGGCCGAGCAGTACGCGATCGACACTGGCCAGCATCCGCGGATCACCACGCAGGACAACATCGATAACATGCGCCGGCAACTCCGGCGGCTGGGCCTGGGGCACGACACCCGGCGGGAGATCGCCACCACCGACCCCGCTTTCTACCGGTGGACCCAGTGGATCTTCCTGAAGATCTTCAACAGCTGGTGTGACGAGCGGACCGGACGGGCCCGGCCCATCGAGGAACTGGTCGGCGAGTTCGCGTCTGGTCAGCGTGCTACCCCGGACGGCCGCTCGTGGGGCGACCTCAGCCGCCTTGAGCAGCGCACGGTCATCGACGGGCACCGGCTTGCCTATATCTCCGAGGAGCCGGTCAACTGGTGCCCTGGCCTGGGCACCGTGCTGGCCAACGAGGAGGTCACTCCCGACGGGCGCAGCGACGTGGGCAACTACCCCGTGTACCGCCGGCCGCTGCGCCAGTGGATGCTGCGGACCACCGCGTTCGCCCAGCGGCTGATCGATGACCTGGACCTCGTGGACTGGCCCCAGCCCATCAAGCTCATGCAGCGCAACTGGATCGGGGCGAGCGACGGCGCGTCCATCAACCTGCCGGTAGCCGGCCGTCCCGGGCTGTCGATCGAGGTATTCACCACCCGTCCCGACACCCTCTACGGCGCGACCTACGTGGCGATGGCGCCCGAGCACCCGCTCGCCGAGAAGCTCGTCTCCGGCCCGGCGCGTGCTGCCGTGACGGCGTACCGGGAGGTGGCCGGGCGGCTCAGCGACCGTCAGCGCACCGCCGCGGGCCACGCCAAGACGGGCGTGTTCACCGGCGCCTACGCCATCAACCCGGTCACCGGGGAGCAGGTCCCGGTCTTCCTGGCCGATTACGTGCTGACCGGGTACGGTACGGGCGCGATCATGGCCGTCCCCGCCCATGATCAACGCGACCTGGACTTCGCGCACGAGTTCGCGCTGGACATCCGCAAGGTCCTGGAACCACCGCCGGACTGGTACGCCTCGCACGGCATCGAGCCGTCCGCTCCCGCCCGGGAGTGGCGGACCGCGTTCGCCGGCGAGGGGTCCTACGTCGCGGCCCCCGGACCTGAGCTGGCCGGACTCGGCAAGCAGGACGCGATCACGGCCGCGATCGACTGGCTGCAAGCCCGGGGCGCAGGCCGCCAGGCCCGCTCGTACCGGTTGCGCGACTGGCTGTTTTCCCGCCAGCGGTACTGGGGGGAGCCGTTCCCGATCGTCTACGACGAGCACGGGCTGCCCGTCGCGCTCCCGGAAGACTCGCTTCCGGTGCTGCTGCCAGACATGGCCGACTTCCGGCCCGCGCCGCGGCAAGACCAGGACAGCGACCCGGTACCGCCGCTGGCCAGAGCGAGCGAATGGGGCACCGCCGAACTGGACCTGGGTAACGGCCTGAAGCGGTACCGGCGTGAGCTCAACACCATGCCGCAGTGGGCCGGGTCATGCTGGTACTTCCTGCGTTACCTCGACCCAGCCAACGACCAGGCATTCACCGACCCCGAAGCCGAGCGGTACTGGATGGTCCCGCCGGGCGCGGCCACGCACGGCGAAGGCGGCGTTGACCTGTACGTCGGCGGCGTCGAGCACGCCGTCCTGCACCTGCTGTACGCGCGGTTCTGGCACAAGGTCCTGTACGACCTCGGGCACGTGTCCACCAGGGAACCATTCCGGCGGCTCTACAACCAGGGCTACATCCTGGCCGACGCCTTCACCGACCAGCGCGGCATGTACGTGCCTGCCGCGGAGGTCGTGCAAGGCGCCGATGGCAGCCTGAGCCACGCTGGCGAGCCGGTCACCCGCCGCGCGGGCAAGATGGGCAAGAGCCTCAAGAACAGCGTCAGCCCCGATGAGATGTACGCCCGCTACGGCGCGGACGCGCTGCGGCTGTATGAGATGGCGATGGGACCGCTCGACACCGGCCGGCCCTGGCGCACAAGCGACATCGCCGGCGTCTACCGCTTCCTGCAGCGCCTGTGGCGCGCCGTGATCGACGAGGCGACCGGTCAGGCACGCGTGACTGACCGGCCGCTCGATGACCAGAGCCTGCGGCGCCTGCACCGCACCATCATGATCGTGCGGAAGGACTTCGATGAACTCCGGTTCAACACCGCCATCGCCCGGCTGATGGAACTGACCGGCCACGCGGCCAGGCTCGCCGCCGGCGACGGGCTGCCAAGGGCGATGGCGGAGCCACTGGTCCTGATGGTGGCCCCGCTCGCGCCGCACGTCGCCGAGGAACTGTGGAACCGGCTCGGCCATACCGGATCACTCGCGCACACGGACTTCCCCGAAGCCGACGCGGAGCTGGCGGCCGAGGGGACGCTCACGCTCCCGGTCCAGGTCAACGGCAAGACCAGGTTCACCATCGACGTCAGCGCCGACGCCGGCCAGCACGAGATCGAGCGGCAGCTGCGGACCCACCCGGCGTTCGCGCGGCACACCGAGAGCCTGACCATCCAGCGCCTGGTCATCGTCCCGGGGAAGATCGCTAACATCGTCGGGCGCTGATCAGGGCTTGAGCACCACCTTTTCGCAGTTGTCCTTCTTGTGCTTGAAGATGTCGTAGCCGTGCGCCGCCTGCCGCAGCGGCATCCGGTGCGTGATGATCCGGCTGGGATCGATCTCGCCCTTCTCGATGCGGCTGAGCAGCGGCTTCATGTAGCGCTGCACGTGGGCCTGGCCGGTGCGCAGCGTGATCGACCGGTTCATCCATGACCCCGCGGGGAACTTGTCGATGAACCCGCCGTACACGCCGACGACCGACACCGTGCCGCCGCTGCGGCAGCTGGTGATCGCCTGCCGGAGCGCGTGCGGCCGGTCGCTTTCCGCCCGCGCCGCCTGCTTGGCCCGGTCGTAGGCGCTCAGGTGCGGGCTGCCGTGGTCGCTTTCCAGCCCCGCGGCGTCGATGCACTTGTCCGGTCCGCGCCCGGCGGTGAGCTCGAGCAACGCGGACCGCACGTCGACCTCATCGAGGTTGAGCGCGGTGTGGCCGGCCTCCTCGGCCATCCGCAGCCGGTACGGCTGCTTGTCGATCGCGATGACCCGCGCCGCGCCGAGCAGCCGCGCGCTGTCCATCGCGAGTTGCCCGACGGGGCCCGCGCCCCACACGGCCACCACGTCGCCGGGCTTGATGTCGCACATCTCCGCGCCCATGTACCCGGTGGGCAGGATGTCGGAGAGGAAGAGCACCCGCTCGTCGGCGAGGTCCGACTCGATCTTCAGCGCGTTCACGTCGGCGAACGGCGCCCGGGCGTACTCGGCCTGGCCGCCGGCGAAGCCGCCGGTGAGGTGCGAGTAGCCGAAGATGCCCGCGGTGGGGTGGCCGAAGAGCTTCTCCGCCAGCCCGGCGTTGGGGTTGGTGTTCTCGCACAGCGAGTACATCTCGGACCGGCAGGCCGCGCACGCCCCGCAGGCGATGGGAAACGGGATCACCACCCGGTCGCCGACCCGCAGCTTGCTGGAGTCGACATCCGGGCCGGTCTCGACCACCTCGCCCATGAACTCGTGACCGAGCACGTCGCCCTTCTGCATCGTCGGGACGTACCCGTCGAGCAAGTGCAGGTCGGAGCCGCAGATCGCCGTGGCGGTGACCTTCACGATCGCGTCGCGGCGGTTGAGTATCTTCGGGTCGGGGACGTTCTCCACGCGGACCGTGTTCGGCCGCACCCAGCAGTTGGCTTTCACGAGCGCACCTCCGCTAGCTCCTTGGCGGTCAGGGGACGGGCAGGACGTTGCGGGAACTCGTGCCGTGCGCGCTTCCCGCCCGGTGCGCCCTCGGAGCGCACCACCTCACCTGTTTCGACCACCTGCTTGAACCGGCGCAGGTCATCGTCGATCTGCTGATGCGGCTCCTCGCCGAAGTACCGCGCGAGCACCCGTCCGCCCTTGCCGGCCGGCATCGCATAGCGGAGCGTGACGTGCACCTCGGTGTCCTGGCCGTTGGGCGCCAGGAGGAAGCGCACCTCGCCGGCGTTGCGGACCATCGCGCCCTCGACGGACTGCCAGGCGATGCGCTCGCCGGGGACGTCCGCGGTGATCTCCGCGTCCCACTCGACGGTCTTGCCGAACGGGGCGGTGGCCCGCCAGTGGCTGCTCGCCGGGCCGGTCACCGTGACGTCGTCCAGATGGGCCATGAAGGCCGGCAGCCCGTCAAGCCGCCGCCAGTGGTCGTAGACCTCCCGGCGCGGCCTGGTGACCGTTACCGCCGCGGTGAGGATCACATGCGCCTCCCGCCGGGAACGCCGTCCCCGGCGGACCGCGGCGTACAGGCCGACGACGGTGCTAGCCGCCGCCAGCGCCGTGACCGCTGTCTGGTTCCCGAGCTGCTGGGTAAGTCTGTCGTGGGTCATCGGACCGTCTCCTTCAGGCTCAGCATGAACCCGGCTGGGTGCCCAGGCTGCCCGTGGCTAAACACGTCGCGCAGAGTGGGGCGTGATTAACCTGGTCACGGGCGGGCAGGCTCGCGGCCGCCGAGGCCGAGCACCGCTCGTGGCCGCTGCAGCAGGCGACGGTGCTCCGCCTGGACCAGAGAGCCTGCTGTCCGACGCCGGACTGCCCGCCCCGGCCGGAGACCCGCTGGCGCACGCATCGCCGGGCGTGACCGTGCGGATCGGCATGTGGCACTGGGTCTAGGCGCGCGGGGTTCCGCGCGTCTGGCCAGCGCCCGGCGCGGGCGCCCCTGGTGGGAGCACTGACGAAAGATCAGCGGCAGCGCGCTTAACCCGGGTGCTGCCGGGTACCTGCCCACCTTCGCAACAGCCGCGTCGCGGCTGAACTGCGCAAAGGGGAGGAGTGCACCAATGGTTGAACTCAGGGATGAGGAAGACGGCCGCGTTGCCCTGATCATGGACAGGGAAGAGCTGCCAGCCGCGATCGAGGCCTTCCTGCGGTCGGGCTACCAGCTGACGCCGCCAAGCGGCGCAGGGTCCGGAGGCTCCAGAGAAGGCGAACGGCAAGCGGGTCAACGCGACGACGAAGCCGCCGAACCCGAAGACCGCGAGGGGGAAGCCGAGGCAGAACCAGAAGAAGCCGAGGCATCGGAAGAAGACGCCGACGAGGACAGGGAGCCCCGAAGCAGAAGCCGGAGAGTCCGGCGAACCCATAGCGGCTGAAGCACGAGAGACGGAGGAGAGCAGCGGCCTGGCAAAGGCGGCTAGACACCCTCGCGGTAGGCGATGGCGGCCGCTTCCGTGCGGCTCGCGGCGCCGAGCTTGGCGAGGATGTTGGAGACGTGGACGCTCGCCGTCTTCGGCGAGATGAACAGCTCCGTGCCGATGTCGCGGTTGGACTTGCCCCTGGCGATCAGGCTCAGCACCTCCCGTTCTCTCTCGGTCAGGGCGGCGAGCGGGCTCGCGCTGGCTGAGCCGCCGTGCCCGTCACGGTTCCCGTTCCCGGGGTCCAGGCGGGCACGGCGCGCCAGGTCGTCGAGGGCCGCACCGAGGGGCGCCGCCCGCAGCCGGGCCGCGGTATCGCGCGCGGCCCGCCAGACCGCGGCGGCCTCGTCGCGGCGGCCGGCCTCCACCAGCGCCTCGGCGAGCCGCCACTGGGTGCGCGCGTTCTCGTACACGTAGCCGGGACCGAACTCGGCGAGGACCCGCTCCCAGGCCTCCGGCGAGTTCGTCCCCGTGAGGCGGGCGTACTCGGCTTCGCAGCGGGCGAGCCAGCCGCGCCCTTCCGGGCCGAGCGCCGCCTTGGGCCTGAGGGGATAGCTGGCGCCCTCCCTGGCGACGGCGAGCAGGGCGGCGCCGGCCGCCGCGTGCGCATCGGCACCGGCGACGTCGCCAGCCGCCCGCAGCTGCACCGCCCGGTCGGCCCGTGCCGCCACGGCGGTCGCCGTCACCCTGATCACCGACGGGCTGTGCGCGGGCCACGCGTCCGCGTCGATCGCGGCCTCCGCCTCCGCCAGGGCGCGCTCGCAATTTCCCTGCCACAGGGCGTGCTCGGCGAGGATCCCGCGCGCTATGTACGCCACGAAGACGTCGTCCCAGAACGGCTCCAGCCAAGTCTGGCGTTCGCTGACCGCCGGGTTGCCGCGGGCCACGTCGATGAACAGCGCCATCGCGGACAGCACCGCCTCCGCCTGCCTGGTGACCAGCGCCGGGAACGCGTCCGCCAGGTCCTGCGCGTCGTCCCAGCGTCCCTCGGCGAAGTGCGCCTGGAAGTGCAGGTGCTGCAGGTCCAAGCCGAACGGGGCGAGGCCGAGTCCCTCCGCATCCGCCCACTCCACCCCGCGGTGGGCAACGCTGGCGGCCTCCGCGAGCTCACCCCGGGCCAGCCGCTCCGCGGCCAGCGCGTAAGCGGCCCGTAGCCGGACGCCGATTGACCCGGCCGCCGCGGCCTGCTCGATCGCGGCGGTGAACGTGCCGATCGCCTCGTCGGAGTTGCCGGCCCGCAGGGCGAGCTGCCCGGTCGTGGCAAGCGTGTCCGCCTCCATGGCGGTCGACCCGGCGGCGAGGGCCGCCTCCCGGGCACGGTTGGCCCAGTCGCGGGCGTCGTCGTCGCGGTACGCCGCCATCAGCGCGATCGCGTAGGTGGCCATGGCGCGGGCCCGGTACCAGGTCGGCTCGTCCGGTGTCTCCCGTACGGTCGCCTCCACCACGTCAAGGGCCTCGGCGTACCACTGCGTGTTCTCGCCCTGCAGCAGGTGGTACGCGAGCCGCTCCCCGACCCGGCAGCGCAGTTCCGTGCTTTCCGCGGACCCAGGGCCTTCGACGGTACCGTCATCACGCGACACCAGGTCGCGGATGCGGCGGAGCAGGTGCACGGCGCGGGGCACGTCACCGCTCGCCGCGGCGGCCAGCGCGGACTTCAGGCCGAGCTTGCCGCGCGTCATGCCCGCGATCCGCTCCGCCCCTTCCACCCGCACCCACAGTTCCAGGGCCAGGTCGTAATGGCGGTGCGCCTCGGCGGGGGCGCCGAGGCGCTCGGCCTCGGCAGCGGCCCGGAGCGACGCGGCGAACGCGCCGGGGATGTCGTGGCTCGCCATGCTGTGGTGCGCGAGCTCGGCGGCGGCACCGGGCTTGCCGGCACCGCGCTTGCCGGTACTGTGCCCCGTGTTGGCAAACGCAGTGGCGAGCAGGCTCGCGAGCCGGGCGTGCAGCCGGGTCCGCTCCCCGGGCATCAGGTCGGCGTATACGGCCTCGCGCAGCAGCGCATGCCGGAACCGGTACCCGTCGGGCCCGTCGGGCGCAAGCAGCTGCTGGCCGGCCGCCTCACGCACCGCTTCCTCGTAGGCGTCGTCCGGCAGGCCGGAGGCGCCCCGGACCAGGTCGTCGGCTGCGCCGCCGCCGGCGACGGCGGCCGCGCGCAGTACCTGCTGGGCCGCGTCCGACACGCGTTCCACGCGCGAGAGCAGCAGCGCGGCCAGCCCGGACGGCAGCGGGCCCCCCGTGATGTCGTCGGCGCACGACGACGCGGTCAGGAGCTCCTCGGCGTAGTAGGCGTTTCCCTCCGCTCGTTCCACGAGAGAGTTGAGTACCGCCGCGGACACGGGCGACGGGGCGTTCCCCCCGTCGGACAGGATCTCGGCCAGGGCAGCGGCGGGGAGCGGCCCGAGTTCGACCAGCGCCACCATCGGCAGCCGCAGCAGCTCAGCGATCACGCCGCGCAGCGGGTGGCGGCGGTGCAGGTCATCGGTGCGGTACGTCCCGATGATCGCGACGCGCTCGCGGTGCAGCATGCGGGCGAGGAACGTGACCAGGTGGCGCGTGGTGGCGTCGGCCCAGTGCAGGTCCTCGATGACCAGCAGCACCGGGCTGGCGGCGGCCAGCTCGGACAGCAGGCTGAGCACGGCGCCGAACATCTGCTGGCGGGTAAGGCCGGCCCAGTCCGCCTCACCGTCCTGCCCGTCCCCGTCTGGTAGCAGGCGAGAGAGCACCGGGCGGGCCTTGATGGCCTGCTCGATGTGCGCAGGCGCGGCGCGGAAGGCATCCGCGAAGGGGAGGTACGGGACGCTGTCCCCGATCTCCGCGCACTGGCCGCACAGCACGGTGAAGCCCTCGCGCTCGGCGAGCCGCATCGCCTCGGCGACCAGGCGGGACTTGCCGATGCCCGCGTCGCCGCTGACAAGCCCGGTCACCGCCCGGCCCGCCGCCGCGTCGTGCAGAAGGCCGCTCAGCCGGGCCAGTTCCGTGTCCCGTCCTACCAGCATGCCCATGTCCCTATTATCCGCTGTTGCCCGTGGTTAAGGCGAACCGATTAAGTCCCGGTCAGGCCGCGTGCGGCCGCGCTTCTAGGGATTTCTCCCGATGACCGGCGGCAGGCCTTACTGCGAGCCTGGAGTCACGGCACGAAGGGAGGCCACCGATGAAGACCACCATGTGGCGGGTCGCCGGCAAGCTGGCGGACGCCGTGCACGAGATGAACGAGGCGCAGCGGCTCATGCTGGCGCTGCGGACCGCCACCGACCGGTACGTCGAGAACCCTGGCATCGCGCCTGACACCTACAGCGAGTTCCTCGTCCGGACGTCCGGCGCGCTGCTGCACGAGCCGCCCGCCTGCAAGCGGATGAGGAAGGCCGGGCGCGGCTAGGCTCCTGATAAGCGGTCGGCGCGCGTCCCCGCCAGCTCCTTGCGCCGCTCCTCGAGCTCTTCGCGCTGCTGTTGCTGCGTGCGGGTCAGTTCCTCCATCCGGGCCTCCTGCTGGCTACGGAGGGTCCCGAGCTCTTCCTCCCTGATGTCCTTGAACCTGCCCTCCGCTTTTGCCCGCTCATCATCACTCAAGTCGGGGTGCTTATCGAAATAATTCTTCGTCAGCCCGTCGATTTTGCCTTCGAGCTCCTTCTTCTCACGCTCAAACTCCTTGTAGAGCGCGTCAATTTCTGCCGCTGATTTACCTGGCTCTTTCGCGATTTCCTGCTCGACGACGATTGCCTGCTCCGCTATGACCGCCGCCGCCAGCTCCGCGTCCGCCTTAATGTGCTCGGCCTTGGCCTGCTCGGCCGCCTTGAGCTGCTCGGTCTTCTCCTGCTCGGCCGCCTTGAGCTGCTCCGCCTTGGCCTGCTCGGCCTTCGCCTGCTCGTCGAACTTGGCTTGCTCGGCCCTGGCCTGCTCGTCGGCCTTGGCTTGCTCGTTACGCGTGTCCGCTGGCTGACTGTGACCGGGTTCCGGCGGTTCGCTTTGCTGGAGGACAAGTTCCAGCGCGGTGTGCAACTCGTGCGCGTTCTCACCGAGGAGATAGGCGGCAAGCCCGCTGACGAGCTTGATGGTAAGCATCGCCCGATGAGGATCAATTCGCTGCGCGAGATCATGAACAGGGCCAGCTGTGTTCAATTGCGCTTTCATCCATGCTGCGAGGCGCTTGTCGACATCCATCGCTGGCTCAGCTCTTTACTTTTCTTGGCGTGTCGAGGTAGAACATCCGGCTGAGCATGAGCTCGTACGCGAGCCGCGCGGCGATGACGCTCGCGTCGTACAGCGGCAGGGCGGGAACGCGGGACGTGATCGACGACACGGCCTCGTACAGCGAGGTCGCGCCGTCGAACTCCCACCAGAACATGACGGAGGCAACGTCCAGGGCGAGCGGCGCGGTGCGGGACAACATCGCGTCCTGTACCTCGAACCGCGTGGTGTCGCCGCCCGCGTTCCCCAGGCGGTAGCCGAGCGGTATGGGCCGGAGCCGGCCCAGGGCGCCGCTCATCGGCTTGCCGGGATCGATCATGACCAGCAGGTCCTGATCCGCGAGCCAGCCCATCACCGGCTCGGGATCGCCCCAGCGGCAGGCCGCCGCGATCTTGGCGGACGTGGTCATGGTCTGCGGGGTGAGCAGCATCGTCCAGACACCGTACTGGACCGGCTCAAGCGAGACGAGCTGGCCGCCACGGCGCACCGCGCCCGCCGTCTCCTTAGTGTCAGGGTCCAGGATGAGGCCCTGCGGGATCCCCACCGCGGCGTAGCGCGTGCCCGGGCCATCGGAGTCGGGGTCGTGCCGGACGCTGCCGCCCCCGTTCATCTAGAGTCAAGCAGCTAACCCGCCTGGGTCTGGCCTGGCAAGCGGCGGAGGCCGTCGCGGACCAGGTCGACTGGCATGAAGTGGCGAAACTAGTCGACCGCGGCTGCCCGCCCGCGCTCGCGGTCACGATCGCCGCTTGACACCCGCGCGCGGGCAGGTCAGATGGGTTCGAGGCGCTCGGCGCCGACGACCGGCGGGGTGTCGATGCCGGGACGGGTGACCGTAGTATCGGCAGCAGCCCTGGCGCGTTACTACGCATAGATGAAATATCTCATCCGTTTATGGAAACTAGCGTAACGAGCTAGATCCGGGCTCGCGGTTGGCCGGCCGCTGAGGCATCGCCGCGACGGCGCCGAGGCGGGCCCGCGGTCCTGACCAGACGGCAGGCGGCAGGTCCAGGTGGGCCGCGATGTTGTAGGCGGCCGTCTCGTAATTCACTCGCCAGCCGCGGAAGTGCGGCCACGCCTCGTCCGGCGGCCGTTCAAGCGTCCAGCCGGCCTCGGCCAGGTGGCGTACCGCCATGTCGAACTCTTCCCTGGTCAGCACCAGGGGATCCGCTGGGTGGGGGTCTTCGTTGACGCGGACGCCCAACGTCTCGGCCACGGCCCGCATGGCCGTGAACCCGACCCGGAGCAGTGGCCTGGCCTCGCCGGGCGCGGAGTCCGGGCACAGGGCGAGGTGCAGGGCCGCGGCGTCGAGCACTGCCAGCAGCGCCAGCGGCCATGCCTGCCGGGGGTCACGGGACCGGAAGTAGATGAGCGTCCGGTAGGTGGTGTGGCTCTCGGCGACGTCGGCCGCCCATTCGGCCCACCGCTCGTACAGGCGCGCGAGGTAGGCGGTGTTCCCGATGAGCTGCTGCCTGGCGAGCAGCTCTGGCCCCCACGGCGGCGACCCTGATAGCGCCTCCAGCATAGTGACCAGGGTCTCCCGCCGGTTATAGGCGGCATACAGCGTCGGCATGTAGCCGATCATCAGCGCGATGACCGCGATGCCGCTGATCGCGGCGACGAAGACGATCCCGTAGGGCACGGGCCCGTCCGGCGTCGCGAAACCCAGGGTGAACAGCGAGGACCCGGAAACCCGCAGCGCCGTGCCCGGGCCAGCTGAGAACGGCAGCAGGATCAGCGCGTACGCGGCATACAGGCAGGCGATCCAGCAGCCGAGCAACCCGACGAGGAACACCGGCGGCCCTGCCGCAAGCACGCGCTCCCTGCGCCGCATGCTGGCGATGCGGGACGCGCACAGCCGGAAACCGGCCAGGACGCCGCGCGCCACCAGGCGGGTGATGAGCGACCTTGTGTTCCCCGGGATCAGCAGCGTCTTGACGACACTGGACCACGCCAGGGCGAACAGGCAAAGGCCGACCGCGAACCCGACCCACACCACCGACCGCTCCCTTCTGCTGGCAGCCAGCGTGTCATAGTTCGCGCGGCCGGCTAACACGCTCGCGGAGACCCGCGACGAGGAGGTCGATGGCGTACTCGAACTGCTCGTCCAGGCTCGGGTACAGCAGGGCAGCCAGGCGGGTGGTGTGCGGGAACTCCTGCGGCGGCGCCCCGAAGTAGGCAGCCCGCCACAAGCGGTGCCTGGCCTCCACTTCCTCCGCCGAGTCGTATGGTCGCGCCGGGCGGAACCTGGACGCTGCCCCCGGCGCCTCGCCGCGCAGCGGGCGGGCGTCGGACGGGACCGTTGAGACGCTCGAGCTTCCGGGGGCGCGGTGGTGCGTGGGCGCCCAGTGGCACCCCGGGCTCCTCCCGGACGATCAGCAGGAACACGACCTGCTTCGAACGGTTCGTGGACGCCTGCCGGGAGAGCGCACTCCCTTAGCCCGTGACTAGCGGGGGCATCGATGACGGTGTGAACGGTGCGCAGCTTGATGCTCGCCTCGCGGCCTTGCGGGGCGGTTTTGATGAAGGTTTTTGGTGTTAGGAAGGGTTTTTAGCGTTTAGGTACTAAAAACCCTTCATGATCATGAGCTTTCACTCTGGTGACGTTGTCTTTGAGATCTGTGGTGTTAGAGGGGTTCGCTAACGGTCAGCGGAGGCTGCCGCGCGGCTGGGCGGCGAGACTCTCCGGGCGACTGGTCGGCGGCGCTGCCGGGCGACTGGTCGGCGGAGCGCGGATGACCTCCGGGAGTGGTCGGGGCGGGCGCGGGGCGCAGACCGGCGGGCGCGGGGCGCAGACCGGCGGGCGCGGGGCGCTGTCTGGCGGGCGCGGGGGTGCTGACGGGCGGACGGGCGGACGGCGGCGGTCTCGTAGCGGGCCTGGCGTCAACTCAGCCAAATGATTTTCGGTGATATTGACAGTCCACTTGTTAGCGCTCACACTCGCTGGCATAGCAAACATTGCAAGCCTTTCGGCGTATCTATAAGAAAGGATGTGATCGCTAACACTCATTGGCGTGACAGCGCGCCCGCACGCCTTTCGCGCTATTTCGCATGCTCGTGAACGAGCGGGCGGCGGCCGCGCTGCAGAACGGCAATCCGGTTCTCATCAGGGAAGGGCAGATCGAGGATGTCTGTCAGACCACGATTCCGGCAAACGAGACGAGCGCTGCTGACGCTCGCGGCCGCGGCGACGCTGGCCGTCAGCGGCCTGGTGGCCAGCGGCGCGGGATCGCCCTCGCGGGCGGCGACGCAGGAGCCATGTGACATCTACGCGGCGGGAGGCACCCCGTGCGTGGCCGCGCACAGCACGACCCGGGCGCTCTACGCCGCCTACAACGGGCCGCTCTACCAGGTCAGGCGAGCCTCGGACAACGCGACCACCAACATTTCAACGCTTAGCGCGGGCGGCGTCGCCAACGCCGCGACGCAGGACTCGTTCTGCTCCGGTACCACCTGCGTCATCACGGAGATCTACGACCAGTCCGGCAACGGCAACAACCTGACCGACGCGCCCGGCGGCGGGGCCGCGGGCGGCCCCGACGGCCTGGCGAACGCCACCGCGGCACCCGTCACGGTGGGCGGCCATGAGGCCTACGGGGTCTACATCGCTGCGGGCGACGGCTACCGTGACGATTCCACCAGGAACATCGCCACCGGCAACAACCCGGAGAGCGAGTACGCCATCTTCGACGGCACCCACTTCAACGGCGGCTGCTGCTTCGACTACGGCAACGCGGAGACCAACAACAACGACGACGGCGCCGGGACGATGGAGGCGATCTACTTCGGCAACATCAAGGTCTGGGGGTTCGGCTCGGGCAACGGCCCGTGGATCATGGCCGACATGGAGAACGGGCTGTTCTCCGGCTCCAACACCGGCCTCAACTCCGGTGACCCCACCACCAACTTCCGGTTCACCACCGCCATGATCGAGGGCAACTCCTCCAACCAGTGGGCCATCCTCGGCGGCAACGCCCAGTCCGGCGGCCTGTCCACCGACTTCAGCGGCACCCGCCCCAGCGGTTACTACCCCATGAAGAAGCAGGGCGCGATCATCCTCGGCATCGGCGGCGACAACAGCAAGGGCGCGGCAGGCACCTTCTACGAAGGCGTCATGACCACTGGCTACGCCTCTGCCTCGACCGAAGCCGCGGTCCAGGCCAACATCGTCGCGGCCGGCTACAACACCGGCGGTAGCGGCGGCGGCGCTACCGGCACCATCGTGTCCGGGGTCAGCGGCTCCGCCTGCATGGACAACAACAACGGCAGCGGCGCCAACGGCAACAAGGTCCAGATCTGGGTGTGCGACGGCTACGCCCCCGCGCAGAACTGGACCGTCAACTCCAACGGCACCATCACCATCGACGGCGGCTGCCTGGACATCACCGGCGCCAACTACAACAACGGGACCCTGGTCGAGCTGTGGACCTGCAACGGCGGCGCTAACCAGCAGTGGAAGGCGCAGAACGGGGCACTCGTCAACCCCACCTCGGGCAAGTGCCTCGACGACCCCAACGGAAGCACCACGAACGGCACGCAGCTCCAGATATGGAGCTGCAGCGGCGCCTCCAACCAGAAGTGGACAATCCCGTAGCCGGCGACAGACCCGGCACCTTAGAAACGCCCGGCCGCTCCGTGAACCGGTGCGGCCGGGCACCGGGAAGCCGGTTCGGTCATTCAGCCGAGCCGGGTTCGCCGAAGGGGCTCGCGTAGGACGGCCGCCGGGCGCGCATCGCCAGCCTCAGGGTCAGCCGTACGCGCGTGGAAGGCGGCAGGCGCACGGTGAGCCACGGGCCGCCGACCTCCGCGTGACGCTCGATGACGGCCGGCTCGCCGTGCCCGTAGTCATACAGGTCACCCAGCCAGGAACCGTCCTCGCACGCGGTATAGCGCACGTCCTGGATCGCGTGCTCGGCGAACGCCCCGGCCTGGAGGATCACCCGCCGCTCGCCCCCCGCGTCAAGGTTGACCAGCTCCACCACGGTGGCCTCGGGATCGATGCTCGATACCAGGGCGGCGACGCCTTGGGGCAGGCCGGGACGGCGGCGAAGTGCATCGTAGTAGCGAACCCGGGCCTGCTGCAGCCCACCGTTGTAGAGGACCTGCGGGCCGCCCCAGGTGAGCTGGACCAGGGCCTCGGTGACCACCGGATTTGACAGCTGCCACAGGTGAATGTCGGCCTCCGCGACGTCGCCGCCGCGGTAGGCGCGCATGCGGGCGAGCCGGTGCCGCGCCTGGGCCTGCGCGGCGGCCAGCATCTTCTCGGGGTAGTCCGGGTTGTCGCCGGCGAGGAACGTGAACCACGGCTCCTCGTGACCCGCCTCCTCCTTGCTGCGGAAGGAGCGGACCGTCCGCCAGTCGTAGCCCGACCGGTCGCGCAGGTCCGCCAGCCGCTGCCGGTCGGCCGGGTCGCCGGCATGGTGCCACAGGGCCACCGGGACCGACGGCATCATCGGGTTGTAGTCGAACCAGCCCCGGTCGCTGCGGCGGAACGGGACGAGCAGCGTCGGCACGGTCACCGCCGGGCCCAGCTGCGGGTACCACTTCGACCGGATGGAGGAGTCAGAGTCCGCGAAGGCCATCACCGTGCCCTGGGCGATCACCGCGTCCAGGGCCGGGCGGACCAGGTCCAGGTAGCCGTCGTCCCCGGTCGTGGTGGCGGCGGCCAGCGCGCCCACCGCCGCGGCGGAGCCGACGCTGTACCAGCCGTGCGGCCAGGTCCAGCCGTAGTGACCGCCGTACCAGCGCCCGTCGAGCAGGCTGCCCACCACACCGTCCGGGCCCACGTTGTCCGGGATGATCCCGTCGTTGACGGCGGCCCGTTCCCGCCACGCGCCGACGTACTGCTCGATCCACTCCCGGTAGCGCGCGTCGCCGGTGAGGATCCACGCGTTCAGCACGAGCCCAGCGGCCGCGAGGTTCACCGCGGTGTCGCCCACGCCGATCCTGGCGTTCATCTCGGTGGTCAGCCGCGGGTCGGCGTCTCGCTCAGGCACGGGCGCGCCCGGTGGCAGCAGCCAGTCGAGCGGGCAGCCGTAGCTCTTCTCCTCCCCGTCGGTCCACGGGTAGTGCGTCCCGTCGAACAGCCCGCGGCGGGCGGGGTCCGATCCGTTGTGCGGGCGCCGGATGATGCGGCGATCCGGATCGTAGTTACCGTGCGCGGGGTCGACGTACAGCTCCGCGAACCGGACCGCCCGCTCCGCCCACCGGCCCGGGTCGGCCATGGTGAGGAAGTACAGCAGCAGCAGGCTTTCGCCCTGGTGGAACCAGTCGTAGCCGCGTTCGTACTCGTCGATGAGCATGCCGAGCTCGGTGAGCTGAGCGGTGACTCCCGTCCAGTGGCGTTCTGACTCGGCCAGCAGGTCGTCGGCCCCGCCGAGCAGGTAAAGCTGCGGCCAGTTGAAGAACGTCTCGTAGAAGTCGTCAACTCCGTCACGGCTGCTCAGCGCGTGCCCGTAGTTCAGCCGCCCGTCCGGGCCGGTGAAGTCACGCGCGAAGCGGCGCCAGGCGTAGTCGAGCAGGTCGAACAGCTCACGCTCGGCCACTGCCCAGCCGGGGGGCTCGAGCAGGGGCACCGAGGCGGCGATGTCGACATGCGTCATGTCACTCCTTCGTGGCGCCGGCCAGCAGCCCGCTGACCAGGTAACGTTGCGCGAACAGGAACACCAGCAGCACCGGGCTGACCGACAGGAGAGTGGCCAGGGCGAGTTCGGGTCGCAGCACGGTGCCGGTGCCGGCGGTGGGGTTGAACTGGGGGACGTCGGTCAGCAGGAAGGCGATGCCGACCTGGGCGGGGTACTGGCTGCTTTGCGGCAGCATCACGTAAGGCAGGAAGAAGTTCGTCCAGTTGGCCACGAAGCTGAAGAAGCCCACCAGCGCGATGATCGGCGCGGCCAGCGGCAGCGCGATCCGGCGGAACGCCCCGAATTCCGAGCACCCGTCGATGCGGGCAGCGGCCAGCAGGTCGCCCGGCAGCGCGGTGCTGAAGTAGATATAGGTCAGGTAGACGCCGAACGGGTAGAACGAGAACGGCAGCACCACCGACCACAGCGAGCCGACCAGGTGCGCCTCGTTGATCTCCAGGAACAGCGGCACCACCAGGGTCGTGGTCGGCATCAGCATGACCACGAGCGTGATGACCAGCAGGGCATGCCTGCCGCGGAACTCCATCATGGCCATGGCGTAGCCCGCGGGAATGCTCACGACGAGCGTGATCACAAGGGCGATGAACGCGTATTCCGCCGAGTTGCGCAGCCACAGCAGGATCGCGTTCCCTTGGAAGCTGGTCAGCTCGTCCCAGTTCACCCGCAGCTGGTGCCAGGATCCGAACGAGAGCGGGTTGTCTTGCACGAGCTGCGGGTCGGTCTTGGTCGCGGCCAGTAGCAGCCAGATGACCGGCAGGACGAAGAAGACCACGAAGGCGAGCAGCAAAAGCCCGGCGAGCAGCTGGCCCGTGGCCCGTGGTGAGCCTGCCGTTCGGCGGGGCCGCACCCGCGGCCGGTCGGCCACGCCCCGCACCGCGGGCACGGCGGTGTCAGTTCGCATCGAAGAACCTCGACCTTGCCACGAAGACGCCCGCCACGACCAGGCAGACCACGAGGAGTTCCACCGAGATCGCCGCCGCGGCGTTGACGTTGTTGTTCTGGAATGCGAAGTCATAGGCCAGCTGGTTGGGCGAGTAGTCACGCCCCGCCACGCCCAGGCTGGCCTCCGAGATCAGCTGCGGCTCGACGAACAGCTGCGCGCCGGCGGCGAACGCCAAGATCACCATGTACACGATCCACTTGCGCAGCATCGGGATCTGGATGTACCGCGCGGTGCGCCACGCGCCGGCCCCGTCGATCCGCGCGGCCTCCATGACATCCCGGGGGATATTGTTCAGCGCTCCGTACATCACCACGATCCAGCCGCCGGCACCGGTCCAGAACGCGATCATGGCGAACAGGAACGACAGGTGGCCGGGCGCGACGACCTGGCCGAATGTGCCGTAGCCGAGCAGGCGCAGGAACGAGGCGGCCGGGCTGACCGCCGGGTCGAGCATGAACAGCCACACAAGGACGCTGGCCGCGCCGGCCAGCGCTCCGGGAATGTAGTACAGGAAGCGCACCAGCCCGCTCAGCCCGCGCACCGGCAGCTGGTGCAGCACCAGTGCCAGGGCGGTCACCAGCACGACGAGGGCGATCAGCCAGATCGCCAGGTAGGTCCCGATGTGCTCAAGGGCGGGCAGATAGCGGAAGTCCTGCGCCGCGGCGGTGAAGTTGGACAGGCCGGCGAAGTAGTTGTCCGCATTGGTGAACGCGAAGTAGATCCCGTAGCCCGCCGGCACGACCCCGAACGCGGCTAGGAAGATCACATAGCCGGCCGTGAAGGCATGGCCGGCGCGGACGACCCGCCAGGGCGCGCGGTGCGAGCGCGTCCTGGCGGGCCTGGTTGCGGCCGAGGTCAACTGCTTACCTGGTATCCGGCGGCGGTTGCGTAGTTGGTGATCGCGGTCTGCCACGAGGGCAGCATTGAGGTGATTGTCTTACCGGCGGTGATTCCGGGAGTGACGGTCGCGGCCCAGATTGCCTCCTGACTGAACTTGCCGTAGCCCCAGCCCTGCCACACCTGGCCGGCGGCCTGCTGCAGTACCGGGGCGATGTCGTCGGCGAAGTAGCCGGACTTCGCCTGGTTGGCCAGCCAGGCCGTCGCCGCCGGCCCGTACGCGGGCAGGCCGGGCGCCAGGTCAGCCTGGTAGCCGTTGGCTGTCGTCACCCACTTGAGGAAGTCGACGGCCGCGGCCAGGTGCTGGGAGTGCGACGACAGCAGCCACAGGCCCCCGCCGACGTCCCCGGTGCTCGGGGTCGTCGCGTCCGGCCACTGCGGGATCGGCGCGACCGCGATCTGGCCCTTGGGCGTGTTCAGCCCGGAGGTGGAGTTGAAGATGGCCCCGGCGAGCCACGCCGCGCCGGGCATCATGAGCACCATGCCCTTCATCTGCTTGTCGAAGGCGCTGCTGAACACGCTCAGCTGCGTCATCGACTTGTCCGCGATCAGCGTGTCGAGCAGTGAGGCCATCCGCTGGCAGTTGGCGCTGGTCACGTTGACCGTCACCGCGCGGATGCCGGTGATGCTGTTGGCCGGGCACTGGCTGGCCCACATGAAGATCTCCGGGGTGAAGGTGTCGCCCGCGGAGCCCACGATGTAACCCGGGTGATTCTTGGCGACGTCCTCGCCGATCTGCTGGTACTGCGCCCAGGTCGTCGGGACCTGGTAGCCCCACTGCTTCATCAGCGGCGCGTTGTACCAGAGCACGACGGGCGCGAGGTCGTTGCGCAGGCAGTACACCGTGCCGTTCACGGTGCACGGGGCCAGCGCGCCGGTTGCGAACTTGCTCAGTACCGAGTCTGGGATCAGGCCCTTGTTCAGCGGCGCGGTGAACCCGTTGGGCTGGGTCCAGCTGATCTCGTTGTTCTCGGCGCTGAATACCACGTCCGGCCAGCCCTTGCCGGTGCGGTCGTACAGGCTGACCTTGGTCTGCAGCGTGTTGGAGCCATTGGCGTCACCGTCGTAGGTGACGATGTCGAGCTTCACGTTCGGGTGGGCCTTCTGGTAGGCCTGCGCGGCGGGCACGCGGGTGGAGTCCACCCACACCGTCAGCGGGCCGGAAGACTGCGGCGCCTGCTTGAATCCGTCTGTCGTCCCTCCGGTGGACGTCCCGGAGGAGCTCCCGTTGCCGCCGTTGCCGCACGCGGCGACTGTGGCCGCCAGCGCGATGACACCGGCGGCGGACGCTGCCCGCGCCCACGACGCTCTCGGTCGTCTTCGCGCGCGGACGGCGCGGCTGATGAGGGCCATCGATACCTCCACTTCGTTGTGCAGTCGCCCGGACCGCCGATACGGCGGAGGACAACCGAGAGATTCGAATGAGTATGACTTATAGATGCCTGTTTTGGCGAGCGGTGACGGACAATCAATGTGGACTGCCGCACGTAAGGTCGATGGTGCTTGCCTCATTAAGACCCACTTATAGGGATGCCGTCAAGAGGTAAGAAGCAGACTTATCCCATCTCTTTGCCGGGCGATCTCAACCAAGTCGCGCCGAAGCCTGGGTCTTCTGTCGGCAGCGGCAGGAAAATGAGTCTTACTCATATGATCACCTGAGTCGGCATGTTACGATCGCCGCAGACCAGAGCCGCCCCGGATTGTGCCGAGGTGGCCGACGACTCGGAGCTGGATGGATGACGCGGCCGGAGGAAGAACAAGTCATACTCTTTGGTGTGACACAGGCCGATAGCGGAGACGCGGTTACCGGCACGACCGCGACCACCGCCACGCGGTCCCCCGCGGGCACCGGTGATGCCGCGGGCAGCCGCGGCGCCTACCGCCCGGGATACGAGCTGATCGCCGAGCAGATCCTGGAGCTGATCGCCCGGTCGCAGTTGCGCCCGGGCGACCGGATGCCCACCGAGAACGAGATCGCCGGGCAGCTGGGGACGAGCCGGACCGTCGTGCGCGAGGCGATCAAGATCCTGTCAGCGCTCGGCCGGATCAAGGCGCAAAAGGGCCGCGGGCTCTACGTCGCCGACGACGACGGGATGCTCGGCATGCGCTGGGGAGGCTTCTTCCTGCCAACCGACCTCGATCACATCTACATGCTCTTCGAGTTCCGTCGCGTCCAGGAAGCCGAGGCGAGCCGGCTCGCCGCCACCCGGGCGACGCCGGCGGAACTGCGCGCCATCGAGGCGGCCGAGCAGCTGTGCCGGCAGGGACATGCGACCGGGCAGCCGGAGCTGTTCAGCCGGGGGGACGACGACTTCCACCACAGCATCGCGGCGGCGTCGCATAACCCGTTCCTTGTCGCGGCGGTGCGCGAGGCCCGGCGCCTGCTGATGCAGTCCGCCACCATCGGGCTGCACGGCACGCTCGGTGGCCACGCGGCCGAAGCGGTCGAGGAGCACGCCGCGATCTACCAGGCCATCCGCGACGGCGAGCCAGCCGAGGCGGCGCACTTCGCCACCGTGCACCTGGATAACACGCTGGAGGACTACCGGCGGGAGATCCAGCGTCGCGTGTTCGGGGCCGAGGCCCGCGGCTAGCACCGCCGCACGCTTGTCATCCGGGATCAGCGGGCGGCCGCGCGGATGCGGCCGCGCGGATGACGCGCTGCGCGTGGTCGCGGTCGGTGAGCCGAGCATGGAACTATCGAGGCGGTTGAGCTGCATAGAGTCTGGTGGTGCCTGAGTGTCCAGTCGCGCCGACTCGGCAAGGTATCTTTCGTGAAGGTTTTCGGTGTCAGGAAGGGTTTTTAGCGTAAGAGTGCTAAAAACCCTTCATGATCATGGATGCGAGCTGCGGGAATGGTGCCTATGAGGTTGATGGTGCCTATGAGGCCCGTGGGGTCGTTGCGGGAGCGGCGCCTTCGAGGTTAGCGGCGCCTTTGATGCTGCTGCTGGGCGGGTTCGCTGCCGGGCTGCTACACAGTCCGGGCTGTTGCGGGCTCAGCGGGCGGTCGCGCGGATGACGTGCAGCGCGTGGTCGCGGGCGGGTGAGCAGAGGGCGGCGTTGAGCGTGCCGAAGAGGTCGCCCGCGGCTACGCCGTTCCAGTCCGGCGGCAGGAGCGACAGCGGGATCCCCGGGTCGCGGTACGGCAGCCGCCGCCACTCGGTGAGCATCGGCAGGTAGCGGCCGAACGCCTCGGCCGGGGTGAGCGGGCCCGCGGAAACGCGGTCGCGGACGGGGCGGTAGCGGGCGAGGAAGTGCGCGTAAAGCGCGGTGAGCTCGCCCAGGTCCCACCATTCGCGCACCTTGGACCGCAGGTCGCCGAAGGCGAGGTGCTCGCCGGAAAAGAGGTCCACGTACTCATCGAGGCCGCGGCGCTCCAGGGTGTGCCGGGTTTCCGCGGCGATGCCGCCCGGCGCCACCCACACGCCGGGCGCGGCGGTGCCGAAGCCGAGGCGGGTCAGGCTGGTGCGCAGCGCGTGCCGCTTGTCGCGCTCGGACTCCGGGACCGAGAACACGACCAGCAGCCAGCCGTCCGCCTCGGTCGCCCGGGGGCGCTCGAAGATCCGCACGTCGCCCTCGGCGAGCGCCTCCAGGGTGGGCGCGGTGAGGCAGTAGCCGGCCGCGCCGCCGCGCCGCTCCCCGTCGAGCACGCCGCGGCGCTTCAGCCGGGACACCGAGGACCGCACCGCCTGGCCGTCCGCCCCGAGGTCGGCCATCAGCGCGACGATGGCCGCCACCGACAGCCAGTTGCCCTCGGTGCGCCCGTAGAGGGCGAAGATCGTGAGGATCAGCTGGCCGACCCGGGTGTTATCGGTGTTCGCCACGTTAAGAGGGTGCCGCAGTCAGGGCGGCCGGCCCGGGCAAAGGGGTCCACCGGATGTGCACCGGCTCGTCGGTCTCCGCGCGCAGCAGCGACAGCCGCGGCCGCACCGCGTCGGTGCGGGCGGACGGCGGCTTGCGGCTGCCCGCCGCGAACTGGTCGGGCCAGGCGGCCGCGGGGCCAAGGTAGCCCTGCTCAACGGCGGCGTGCAGGACCCACTGGGGGTCGTACAGGTGGGTGCGGCCGACGGCGCACAGGTCGGCGCGCCCGGCCAGCAGGATCGAGTTGACGTCGTCGTAGGAGGCGATCGCGCCGACCGCGATCACCGCCACGCCGGCCTCGGCGGCCACCTCGCACCTGATCCGGTCCGCGAACGGCGTCTGGTACGACCGGCCGAACGCGGGCTGCTCCTCCTTGGTGACCTGTCCCGACGACACGTCGATGCCGTCCGCCCCGTGGGCGATGAACGCGCGGGCGATCTCCACGGCGTCATGCTCGGTGTTGCCGGCGGGCACCCAGTCGGTCGCGGAGATCCGGACCGTGACCGGCTTGTCCGCTGGCCAGGCGGCGCGCACCGCGTCGAACACCTCGAGCGGGAACCGCAGCCGGTTCTCCAGCGAGCCGCCATAGGAGTCGGTGCGCTTGTTGGCGACCGGGGAGAGGAACGACGACAGCAGGTACCCGTGCGCGCAGTGCAGTTCGAGCAGGTCGAAGCCGGCGTCCGCGCCGCGCCGCGCCGCCGCCGTGAACTCGGCCGTGATCCGGTCCATGTCGGCGCGGGTGAGCTCCCGCGGCACCGGCGAACCGGGACCGTAGGGAAGCGGTGACGGGCCGCACACCTCCCAGCCGCCGTCCGGCAGCGGCTCGTCCATGCCCTCCCACATCAGCCGGGTGGAGCCCTTGCGGCCGGAGTGGCCGAGCTGCAGGCCGATCCGCGCGGTGGACCGCTCGTGGACGAACGCGGTGATACGCGCCCAGGAGTCGCGCTGCTCGTCGTTCCACAGGCCGGTGCAGCCGGGGGTGATGCGGCCCTCGGGCGACACGCACACCATCTCGGTCATCACCAGGCCGGCCCCGCCCAGGGCCTTCGAGCCGAGGTGGACCAGGTGGAAGTCGGTGGGAAAACCGTCCTCAGCGGAATACATATCCATGGGCGAGACGATGACCCGGTTCTTCAGCTCGAGGCGGCCGATGTGGAACGGCTGGAACATCGCCGGGGCGGCGGGGTCGCCGCCCGCGGTCGCGGCCGCGAAGGCGGCGTTGACGTGCGCGGCGAACTCAGGGTCCCGTTCCCGCAGGTTGTCGTAGGTGATCCGGCGGGACCGGGTGAGCAGGTTGAAGCAGAACTGCTCGGGCTCGTTGCCCATGTACATGCCGATGTTCTCGAACCACTCGAGTGACGCCTGGGCCGCCCGCTGCGTCGAGGCGACCACCGGGCGGCGCTCGGCCTCGTACGCGGCCAGCGCGGTCCCGACGTCCGGGTGCTCGTGCAGGCAGGCGGCGAGGGCGAGGGAGTCCTCCATCGCCAGCTTGGTGCCCGACCCGATCGAGAAGTGCGCGGTGTGCGCGGCGTCCCCCACGAGCACCAGGTTGCCGTGATGCCAGCGCTCGTTGCGGACGGTGGTGAAGTTCAGCCACTTGGAGTTGTTGGCG
>DASWAE010000045.1:0-17649 GCA_036391275.1 Trebonia sp. | reverse complement strand
GCTGCCGCGGGAGGCGCGGCCGGCGATCCCCCCGGATCCGGCTGGCGGGTCCCCGCCTCCTCGCGCTCGGCGGCCTCCGCGAGGTGCTCCGCGTTTGGCCGCGACACGTCCCTGGCGCGCATCGCCGTGGACACGGTGATCTTGGTAACCGCCATGGCTCTCAGGCTAGATGGTCAGGGCGAGGAAACTCCATCGAGCGACCCCCTCAGCACCACTGGCCGCACAGGAACCAGCGCAGCGGCCCACATCCGTGATGCAGTGGCCCATATCCGTGATGCAGTGGCCCACATCCGTGATGCAGTGGCCCATATCCGTGATGCAGTGGCCCATATCCGTGATGCAGTGGCCCATATCCGTGATCACGAAGCCTTTTAGGTGCGATAACACCTAAAAGGCTTCATAACACCACAATCCTTCATGAAAATCAGCCTCGCGGGTCAATACGGTGGATAACAGGCGGCTCGCCGTCCTCGCCGGCCACGGTGTCCCCACCTGAACGGTCAGCAGATCCCTAGAAGATCCGCGGGCACCACGGAGCCGGGTCCCAGGTCATGGCGGCGGACAGCGGGGCAAGGGCGCCCGGCGTAAGCTCACGGACCAGGCCGGCCTGGGCGAGCGTGCCGAGCCGGGTGCCGCCGAGGTAGGCCGCGCCGAGCTCGCGGATGTCGAGCACCACGTCGGCCGGCTGACCGGTCCGCTCGCAAACGGCGTCCCCGGCCGGGCCCGCGGCCCGCAGCCGCCAGCGCCCTGCGTTGCCGGGCAGCTGCGCGTCGGTGACCTCGAGCACCACGTCGGCGGGGCACGAGTACGCGCGCCCGGACAGCGCCGCGGGCAGGTCGATGACCCGTACCCACAGCCCGTCCGCCAGCCGCTCGCGGGCCCTGCGCTGGTCGAGCAGCTGGTGCAGCACCGGGTCGTCGGCGGGCCGCAGTGCCGCGATCACCGCGGCGATCAGGTCCCTGTCCAGCAGGTTCTGCCACAGCGCCGCGCCCGCCGCCGGGTCGGCCGCGACCAGCTCCCTGACGGTCAGCTCCCCGTCGGGCAGGCCCGTCGGCTCGTCCCAGCGCTCGCGGGTGGCGTACAGGGCGTACCCGCGCACCCCCGAGCCGTCCTCGGCGAGCAGGCAGCGCAGCGGCCCCGCCCCGTGGCGCTCGCCAGGCTCGTCGTGGAGCACCCGCCCCCACCAGTCGTCGTTGCGGGCGAAGAACCCGGGCTGACCGGGGAAGACGGCGTCGTGGACCTTGGCGAGCTCGGCGGCCACGTCCGCCGGGTCGGCGAGCCGCAGCCCCAGCCCGGGGTCGGCGGGCGCGTGGCGGCCGAGCGTGCCCTCACCCCGAGCGAACTCGAAGTACGCGATGGACGACGCGCGGCCGTACCCGTAGCGGCCGTAGATCGGCGTTTCCGCGGCCCACAGCGCCGCGACCGGCTCATCGCCGCGTGCGGCGATGTCGGCGAGCTGGCGGTGCATGAGCGAGCGCAGCACGCCGCGCCTGCGGTGGGTGGGCAGCACGGAGACGGCGGTGACGCCCGCGACGGGGAGCACCGCGCCCGGCACGGCCATCCGCAGGCTGTAGGCACCGGTGGTGCCCACGACGGTATCGGCGTCGAGCGCGGCGAGCGAGCGGTCCGCCTCGAACTGCCGCAGCCCCCGCGCCAGACGGGCCTCGGGGAGCGGGCCGCCGTTGAACGCGTGCTCGTGGACCCAGAGGAAACTCCCGTACTCCTCGGCGGTAATAGGGCGGATCGGATACGGGTCTGCCATGATGGTCTTCATATCCCGCGCGGCCCGCCGGATGCGAATGGTTTTCAATGGCAACATCCCTTACGCCGCAGGCGATGACACCCGGTCGGGCGACATGGACCCGCATGCGGCTGGCCCGAACTGCGGATAACCTGCCCAGGTAATGAAAGTTCCGGCGATCCACTTCAAAGCGCGCGACGTGCCGCGCGCGCCGCGGCGTGCCGTGGAGTGGCTCGCCGACCAGGCCAGGCAGCAGGTCGTGACCAGGAACCGCCGCGTCGCCATGGTGCTGGCCCTCGTCACCGTCGCCGTCGCGGTCGTCGCCGCGCACGTGTCGGAGTGGCTGGTGTCGCCCGGCGTGATGATCCTGCCGATCCTGTTCGGCGGCCTGCTGCTGTGGCCGCGGGCGCTGCGGATCCTGGTCGCCATCGCGGCCGCCGGACTCCTCTACGACGTCGTGCTGCACAAGGCGGGACCGGGCATCGTGGTGACAATCGGCGCCACCGCCTACGTCGCGGACGTGCTGTCCAACACCCGGGGCAAGCTCGGTACCCGGGGAATGCGCGCCGACCGGATGATGATCGAGCTGCGCGACCGCATCCGCGCCCAGGGCACGCTGCCCGAGCTCGGCGAGGGCTGGGGGTCCGTCGTGGTGCTCCGCCCGGCCGGGGGCTCATCATTCGGCGGCGATTTCGTGATCTCCCACAGCGACGGCAAGACGCTCGAGGTAGCGCTCGTCGACGTTTCCGGCAAGGGCATGGACGCCGCGACCAGGGCGCTGCTGCTGTCCGGGGCGTTCGGCGGCGTGCTCGGCTCGGTGCCGCGGGAGCGGTTCCTACCCGCCGCCAACGCCTACCTGCGCCGCGGGCCGGCCGACGAGGGGTTCGTGACGGCCGTGCACCTGTCGATCGAGCTGTCCTCCGGCGAGTACACGCTCTACTCGGCGGGTCACCCGCCGGCAGCGCGGTTCGACGCGGGCACCGGCCAGTGGCGCACGTCCGCCGCCCGCGGCATCGTGCTCGGCGTGGTCCCGGACCTGGCCGCGGTACCCGACGTGCCCGAGGAGGGGATGCTCCGCCGCGGCGACGCGATCATGCTGTACACCGACGGCATGGTGGAGGCGCCGGGGCGGGACATCGACGACGGCATCGCCCGGCTCCTCGGCGAGGCGGAGCGGCTGGTCGTCACCGGCTTCAGCACGGGCGCGCCGGAACTCGTCACGGCCATGCAGCGCACCGTCGGCAGCGGCGACGACTGCGCCCTCGTCCTTATCTGGCGGTCCTGAACCTCGCAACGTGCGGTTTCTCACCGGGGGCGGCTGCACAACGGCCCGCGTTCGGTTCGGCACGCCGCGTCAGAATGTTTCCGCGATGTGTCATATCCGCGATTTCCGCGGAGGTTGCCGGCCGTCCGCGAAAATTTGCGACCGAAGGGTAACGCGACTCAGCCGCTGGTTTGCCGTACCCGCTCAGCGTCGTTTCAACCCGCTGTCGCCGGATGAGGGCGACCGTATCGTCCCAGCTCAGAGCGGATTAGACAAGGTTTTTCGGTTTTCCCTAGCATAACGACATTCCCCATTGCAAACTGATTTAAGCATCGTCAATGCATGTCCATGGGGCCGGGCGCAAGTGTTTCCCTGACGGACTCGTCATGGTTCTCCGACAGGCGCGTCAGGTGACGGGGGCGTCATTGTTTGCATTTATTTCCGAGCTGTGCCCAAATGGACAGGTGACAAGCTGGGGAGGAGAAGCGGTTCGGCCCGGGACGGGCACCGGGGCCGGTCGAGCGGGGGGCAACGGCCTAGACGAGGACGAGAAGCCAAAACCGGACCTCGCGGTCGCGGCGCAGGTCTCGCTGGCCGTCGCGGCCAAGGCGTCAGCGGAGAACTTCCCGGTCGCGCTCCGCGTCCTGCCCGGCCGCTGGCGCGCTCACCTGACCGCCCTGTACGGCTTCGCGCGCCTGGTCGACGACATCGGCGACGAGCCGCTGCCCGGCATGCCGGAAGACGCCAGCAAGGAAACCGTCACCGCGACGAGGCTCAAGCTGCTCGATGACCTCCAAGACGACGTCGCGCGGATCTACGACCAAGACCAAGAGCCCGAACTCGAAGCGATCAAGGCGCTCAAGGTCACCGCCCGCGAGTGCGGCGTGCCCAGCCAGCCGCTCTACGACCTCATCCACGCCAACCGGCAGGACCAGCTGGTCACCCGGTACGAGACCTACCAGGAGCTGGAGGACTACTGCCGGCTGTCCGCCAACCCGGTCGGCCAGGTGGTGCTCTACATCGTGGGCGCGGCGACGCCGGAGCGGATCGCCGCGTCCGACCGCGTCTGCACCGCGCTGCAGGTGATCGAGCACACCCAGGACGTCGCGGAGGACCTGGCCAACGGCCGGATCTACCTGCCCGGCGAGGACATGAAAGCGCACGGGGTCACCGAGGCGGACCTGACGCGGGCGTCAGCGGACGAGAGCGTCAGGAACCTGATCGCGTTTGAGGTAAACCGCGCGCGGCAGGTGCTCGATGAGGGCGCGCCGCTCGTCGGCACGCTGCGGGGCATGGCCAGGCTGGCCATCGCCGGCTACGTCGCCGGGGGCCGCGCGACGCTCAAGGCGATCGAGGCCGCCCGCTACGATGTCCTGCGCGCTACGCCGCGCCCGGGCAAGGCGGACACCCTCGCCATGATGGCCCGTTGTTACATCAAGGGGAGGTGAAGGTGAACGCCGACGACGCCTACGCCCAGTGCGAGCAGATCACCTGGGAGCAGGCCCGGAATTTCGCCTACGGCATCAGGTTGCTTCCACAGGGCAAGCGCCGCGCCCTCGCCGCCGTGTACGCCTTCGCCAGGCGGATCGACGACATCGGCGACGGTGACCTGCCCGCGGCGGAGAAGACCGCGCGGCTCGAGGCGGCCCGCGGCCAGGTGCGCGCGCTCGCCGCCCGAGCCAGCGGCACGCCGCTGCCAGGAGGCACCGCACCGCTCGACGACAACGACCTCGACGACAACGACCCGGTCCTCGTCGCGCTCACCCACGCCGGCCAGCACTTCCCCGTGCCGCTCGGCGCGTTCACCGAGCTGATCGACGGCTGCCTCGCCGACGTCAACCAGGCCACCTACAAGACGTTCGATGACCTGCTCTGGTACTGCCGCTGCGTGGCGGGCAGCATCGGGCGGCTCTCGCTCGGCATCTACGGGCCGAACCAGCCGGAGAAGCAGAACAAGCTGGCCGACGACCTCGGCGTCGCGCTGCAGCTGACCAACATCCTGCGCGACGTCCGCGAGGACTTCCTCAACCACCGCGTCTACCTGCCGAAGGAGGACCTGGACAAGTTCGGCATCGAGTTCGCCCCGTTCGGGGAGCCGGAGCCGTTCCCGAGCGAGGCGATGCAGGCGCGGTTCGCGAACCTGGTCGAGTTCGAGGCCAGCCGGGCCCGCGAGTGGTACGCGAGCGGCCTGCGGCTGCTCGCCACGATCGACCGCCGCAGCGCGGCCTGCACCGGCGCGATGGCCGGCATCTACCGCCGCCTGCTCGAGCGCATCGCCCGCAACCCGCACGCGGTGCTCGAAGGCCGCATGTCCCTGCCGGGCAGCGAGAAGGCCGTGGTCGCCGCGCAGGCGCTGGCCGGCTTCGACCGGTGGAAGTACCGCAAGGGCGCCGAGGTGCAGGGAGCGCGACGGTGAAGGCCGTGGTGATCGGCGGCGGCCTGGCGGGCATCACCGCCGCGGTCGCGCTCGGCAAGGCGGGCCACCAGGTGACGCTGCTCGAGGCCAAGCCCCGGCTGGGCGGCGCCACCATGTCCTTCACCAGGGACGGCCTGGTGGTCGACACCGGCCAGCACGTCTTCCTGCGCTGCTGCACCGCCTACCGCGGCCTCCTCGACCGCCTCGGCATGGCCGCGCACGCGCCGCTGCAGCCGCGCTTCGACGTGACGGTGGTGGCCCCGGGGAAGAAGGCGGCCTTGCAGCGGCGCCGCGTCCCCGCGCCGCTGCACATGCTGCCGGCTCTCCTGGGCTATCCGTTCTTGAACACGGCCGAACGGATGCGGCTTACCCTGGCCGCGCTCGCCTTCCGCCGTCTGGATGAGAAGGACCCGGGCACAGACGAGCTCCGCCTCGGCGACTGGCTCGCGGCGCACGGCCAGGACGAGCGGACCAGGCGCGTGCTGTGGGACCTGTTCTCCGTCTCCTCGCTGAACGTCCCTGGCGACGACGCCAGCCTCGCCCTCGCCGCCGTGGTGGTGAAGACGGGCCTGCTCGGCCACGCCGACGCGGCGGACATCGGCGTCCCCACGCTCTCGCTCGGTGAGCTGCACGGCGCCGCCGCGGCGCGGCTGCTCGGCAAGCTCGGCGCCACCGTCCGGACGCAGGCGAAGGTCACCGCGATCGAGCCCACCGACGACGGCGGCTTCCGCGTCCGGGTGACGGGTGAGGAACCGGGCAACGACCAGCCGAACAGCGCGCCCGATACGATGGCGGGTTCTGCCATCGGGCGCGCAGCCGGGGGGGACGAGGGGTCGTCCCCCCGGGAGATAACAGCCGACGCGGTCGTGCTCGCGGTGCCGCACGAGCAGGCGGCGAAGCTGGTGCCGCCGGGCGCGCTCCCGGCCGAGACGGTCGACGGCTGGGCCGGCCTCGGCGCCGCGCCGATCGTCAACGTGCACGTGATCTACGACCGCACGGTGATGGACGTGCCGTTCGCGGCCGCCGTGGACTCCCCGGTGCAGTGGGTGTTCGACCGGACCCGGATCTCCGGGATGCACGAGCGCGCCCCTGCTGGCAAACAACCTACCGGGCAGTACCTGGCGATCTCCCTGTCGGCCGCCGACGAGTACGCGAATAAGCCGGTCGCCGAGCTGCGCGAGCAGTTCGTCCCCGCGCTCGCCGAGCTGTTCCCCGCGGCCAAGGCGGCGACGGTGACCGAGTTCTTCGTCACCCGCGAGAAGCGGGCGACGTTTCGCCAGGTGCCAGGCACCGCGAAGCTCCGGCCGAAGGCCGCGACCGGGCTGCCCGGCCTGGTGCTCGCGGGCGCGTGGACCGACACCGGCTGGCCCGACACGATGGAGGGCGCGGTCCGCAGCGGCCTCAACGCGGTCATCGCCCTGCATGACGTGCTGTTGTCTCCCGGGAGGACGACCCCCCGTACCCTCCGGTGCGCGCCCGATGGCTCCGCCATCGTATCGGGCACGCAGCCAGGCGCGGAGGTCCCGGAAGCGGAGGTCCCGGAAGAGGGAACAAACCGGGACAGCACGGAACTTGCTGAAGATGCTGAAACCGAAGTTACGGATGTTCAAGTGAAGATCGAAGCGAATGAGAGGGAGGTGCGCTCGTGACGGTAGTGATGCCCGCTGGCGTCGCCGTGGCGCGTGACCTGGTCGGACCGGCCACGGAGGCCGCGATCAACCGGCTGAGCCCCCGCGTTCGCCGGGTGGCTGCCTACCACTACGGCCTCGCCGACGCTGAGGGGAACCCGGTGCGCAACGGGAGCGGCAAGGCGCTGCGTCCCGCGCTCACCCTGCTGTCCGCCCGCGCCGCGGGCGTGGCGCCCGAGCGCGGTGTCAGCGCCGCGGTCGCGGTCGAGCTTGTGCACAACTTCTCGCTGCTGCATGACGACATCATGGACGGGGACACCGAGCGGCGGCACCGCCCGACCGCCTGGACCGTGTTCGGGGTCGGCGCGGCGATCCTCGCCGGCGACGCGATGCTCGCCCTGGCGAACGAGCTGCTGCTCGAGGACACCGCCCCCGGCGGGCTGTGGGCGGCGCGCTGCCTGTCCACCGCCGTGCAGCGGCTGATCGCCGGGCAGGGCGAGGACCTGGCGTTCGAGGAGCGCGGCGACGTGACCCTGCCCGAGTGCGTCGAGATGGCGGGCGACAAGACGGCCGCGCTGATGGCCTGCGCCTGCACGATCGGCGCGGTGCACGTGGGCGCCTCGCCCGAGCTCGCCATGGGCCTGGCCGAGTTCGGCGGGCACGTCGGCCTCGCCTTCCAGCTCACCGACGACCTGCTCGGCATCTGGGGCGCGACCGAGGTGACCGGCAAGCCGGTCCGCGCCGACCTGCGCGCCCGCAAGAAGTCGCTGCCGGTGGTGGCCGCGCTGACCAGCGGCGCGCTGGAGGCGGCCGAGCTCAAGGCGCTGCTCGCCCGCGAGGACGAGCTCTCTGAGGACGACCTGACCCGGGCCGCCGACCTGATCGTCGCGGCCGGCGGCAAGGCCTGGGCGGAGAAGGAGGCCGACGACCGGCTGGCGGCCGCGGCCGCGGCACTCGACGACATCGGCGTCCCCGCCGACGTCCGGGCCGAGTTCCTGGCCATCGCCGAGTTCATCACCGCCCGCCAGTGGTAACGGTGCCGGCCGAGCGTCGCTCTCCGTGTCCCGTTAGGCCGGTTATAGCCGGCCTAACGGGACATAGGCGGGCGCGTGCCCCGAGGCTGCGAAACACGGTGACGCACCAATGACAACAACAGTTCGCAGGGCTCCCACGCGTGGCACCGAAGCGGAAGGCGCGCGCCTCGCGGCAGGCGAGCCGGCCGCCCCGGACCCGGCTGCCGCGAGCACCGCCGGCCTCGGCGAGCTCGCCGCGGGCACCCTCGCCCGTGCCCGCGACCACCTGCTCGGCCTGCAGGACCCGCGCGGCTGGTGGATCGGCGAGCTCGAGACCAACGTGACGATGGACGCGGAGGACCTGCTGCTGCGGCACTTCCTCGGCATCCTCAGCGAGACCGACCTCAAGGAGACCGCGACCTGGATCCGCTCGCAGCAGCGGGAGGACGGCACCTGGGCCAACTTCTACGGCGGCCCGGGCGACCTGTCTACCACGGTCGAGGCGTACGTCGCGCTGCGGCTGGCCGGCGATCCCGTCGACGCGGAGCACATGAAGACCGCGGCCGGCTGGATCACCGGCAAGGGCGGGCTGACCGCGACCCGCGTCTTCACCAGGATGTGGCTTGCCCTGTCCGGCCTGTGGGACTGGAACGCCCTGCCGGTGATCCCGCCCGAGGTCATCTACCTGCCGTCCTGGTTCCCGCTCAACATCTACGACTGGGGCTGCTGGGCCAGGCAGACGATCGTGGCGCTCGCGGTGGTCTCCAGCTTCAAGCCGAGCAACCCGGTGCCGTTCACCGTCGACGAGTTGTACGCCGCGGTGCCCGGTCTCCCGCCCAAGGCGGACCAGAAGGACCCGTGGTCGCTGGCGTTCACCGCCCTGGACAAGGCGCTGCACAAGGTGGAGCCGCGCATCCCGGCCCGCGCCAGGAAAGCCGCGCTGCGCCGCTGCACCGAGTGGATCATCGCCCGCCAGGAGGCGGACGGCTGCTGGGGCGGCATCCAGCCGCCGTGGGTGTACTCGATCATGGCGCTGCGACTGATGGGCTACGGCCTGGACAGCCCGGTCGTCAAGAAGGCGCTCGCCGGCCTCGACGGGTTCACCATCCGCGAGGACGGGATGCGCCGCCTTGAGGCGTGCCAGTCCCCGGTGTGGGACACCGTGCTCGCGATGATCGGCCTGCAGGACGCGGGACTTGAGCCGGACCACCCGGCGCTCGTGCACGCCGCGAACTGGGTACTCGCCGAGGAGATCCGCCAGCCGGGCGACTGGCAGGTACGCCGCCCGCACACCGACCCGGGCGGCTGGGCGTTCGAGTTCGAGAACGACAACTACGCCGACACCGACGACACCGCGGAGGTCATCCTCGCGCTGCGCCGCGTTGACCTGGGCGGGCGCGCCGGTGACAACCGGGCCGCGATCCGCCGCGGGCTGCGCTGGCTCGAGGGCATGCAGTGCAAGGACGGCGGCTGGGGCGCCTTCGACGCGGACAACACCCGTGAGCTGGTCAACAAGCTGCCGTTCTGCGACTTCGGCGCGGTCATCGACCCGCCGAGTGCCGACGTCACCGCGCACATCGTCGAGGCCTTCGCCGCCGAGGGCCTGGCCGCGCAGACGGCGGGCAGGCGCGGCGTGATCTGGCTGCTCAGGCACCAGGAACCGGACGGCTCCTGGTTCGGCCGCTGGGGCGCGAACTACCTGTACGGCACCGGCGCGGTGGTGCCCGCGCTGATCGCCGCCGGGGTCAAGCCAAGCCGGCCGCAGATCCGCCGGGCGGTCGCCTGGCTCGAGTCGGTGCAGAACGAAGACGGCGGCTGGGGGGAGGACCTGCGCTCCTACGACGATCCGGAAAACTGGTCGGCCCGGGGCGCGTCCACCGCGTCGCAGACCGCGTGGGCGCTGCTCGCGCTGCTCGCGGCCGGCGAACGCGACAGCGCGGCCGTGGAGCGCGGCATCCGCTGGCTGGCGGGCACGCAGCGCGCGGACGGCACCTGGGACGAGCCCTACTACACCGGGACTGGCTTCCCCCGCGACTTCTACCTGAACTACCACCTGTACCGGCTGGCGTTCCCCCTCTCCGCGCTAGGCAGATACGTAAGGGGTACTTAACATGACTGAGACCATTCCGCACCCCCGTATCCGAGGGGCCGCGGAGCACGCCGAGGACACCGCGCCTGAGTCTGCAAAACCGGGCCTGCTCGTCCTCGCGCCGCTCCGCCTCGAGGCCAACGCCGTCCGCCGCGGGCTGACCCAGGCACACAGCCGGGTGCTGCGCACCGGCATGGGCGCCACCCGGGCGAAGCAGTCGGCGGCACGGAACCGCCTGCCCTCGTTCGGCGCCCTGGTGGTGATGGGCACGGCGGCGGGGCTTGCCGCCGACCTCAGCCCGGGTGACCTGGTCGTCGCGTCGGAGGTGAGCGACGGCGAGACCGTCGTCAAGCTGCCCGGCGCCGACCTGCTGGCGGCGGAACTGCGCCGGGCCGGGCTCAACGCCAGGGCCGGTCGGATGATCACCGTCAGCAAGCTGGTCAAGGCCGACGCGCGGTCGCGGCTCGCCGCGGACGGCTACCTGGCCGCGGACATGGAGACCGCGGCGCTGCTCGGCAGCGCCGGCGGGCGCCCGGTGGCGGCGATCCGGGCGGTCTCCGACGCGGGGATCGGGCCGGGGATGGTCAGCGGCGGGATGGCCGCGCTGCGGTCGCTGCGCCTGGCCGCGCCGGTCGCCGAGAAGTGGGCCGCCGCCTGCCGGGAAAGGACCGTGCTGCTCGCCGGGCCGCGGTCGTTCTGCGCCGGGGTGGAACGGGCCATCGAGATCGTGGAGCGGGCCCTTGAGCTGCGCGGCGCCCCGGTCTACGTGCGCAAGCAGATCGTGCACAACACCCGCGTCGTCTCCGACCTGGAGCAGCGCGGCGCCGTGTTCGTCGACGAGCTCGACGAGGTGCCCGACGGCGCGACCGTGGTGTTCTCCGCGCACGGCGTCTCGCCCGCGGTCCGGTCCGACGCCGGCGAGCGCGGGCTGTCGGTGATCGACGCGACCTGCCCGCTGGTGTCGAAGGTGCACGCGGAGGCGCGCCGCTTCGCCCGCGAGGGCTACACGGTCGCGCTGATCGGGCACGCGGGCCACGAGGAGGTGGAGGGCACGCTCGGCGAGGCACCCGACTCCACGGTCCTGGTGGAGACCGCCGACGACGTGGCCGCACTCGACGTGGCCGACCACTCCAAGATCGCCTACCTCATGCAGACCACGCTCGCGATCGACGAGGCGGCCGACGTGGCGGGGGCGCTGCGCGACAAGTTCCCGCAGATGCGCGCGCCGGGCAGCGACGACATCTGCTACGCCACCACCAACCGGCAGGCCGCCGTGCGCGCCGTCGCCACCGAAGCCGACCTGGTGCTCGTGGCCGGCTCGAAGAACTCCTCCAACTCGGTGCGGCTCGTCGAGCGGTCCCAGCGGGCGGGCACGCCGGCGCACCTCATCGACGGCGCGACCGACATCGACCTGTCCTGGCTGCCCGGGGTGTCGGTGGTCGGCCTGACGGCCGGCGCGTCCGCGCCGCCCGCGGTCGTCAGCGAGATCATCGACGCCCTGTCCGGCCTCGGTGCCGTGACGGTGACCGAGCGGGTCACCACCACCGAGTCGGTGCAGTTCGGCCTGCCCAGGGAGGTACGCCGCTAAAGAGGCGCCTGTGAATTATGTTCCTTCACAGGCTGGGCTCAGGGACTCTTCAGTAACCGCCGCCAGGATGCTGCTGGCGCGGACGTCGCACCCGGGGTTATCTCGCTCTGCTGGTGCGACGCCCCCGCGCCGCCAAAGTCACCCAGCCGGGGTGCGTTCCGCGACGAGATCATCGCGCGCCAGGACACCGCCGCGGCGGCCAGCGCGACGACGGTGGCGGCGAGCATCGCCGCGCGGTCACCGGGCACGCCGCGCACCGCTTCGGCGACCGCGGGCAGCAGCGCGGCGCCCACCGCCGCGCCGACCTGACGGCTGGTGTTGATCACGCCGCCCGCCAGGCCCTGGTCACCGTCGGCGAGCTCACGGCTGGCAAGCACGATCGAGCCGAACGCGGTTCCCGCGCCGCCGGCGCCGACCAGGATCACCACGAGGAGCAGCGGGCTGTAACCCGCGGCGGGCAGCCGGGTGAGCACGGCGAACCCGGCCGCCGCGGCGGTACCCGCGAGCACGAGCACCCGGCGCACGCCGAGCCGGCCGGCCAGCCACGGGCCGAGCACGCCCATGCTGAACCCCGCCAGGCCCTGCGGCGCGATGATCAGCCCGGTGACCAGCGGGGAGAAGCGCAGGCTCTGCTGCAGGTACAGCGAGAGCACGAGCAACTCACCGCCATTCCACACGCCGAGCAGGAAGGTGAGCACCGCGCCGTCGCGCAGCCCGGGGCGCAGCAGCAGCCGCGGCCTGACCAGCGGCGCCGGATGGCGGGTCTCCGCCGCGACGAAGCACGCTGCCGCGCAGGCGGCGGCCACCGCCGCGCCCAGCACAAGCGGCGACGTCCAGCCCAGCACGTCGCCCTGGGAGATGGCGAACACCGCCAGCGCGACCGCCCCGGTGACGAGCACCGCGCCGCGCACGTCGAGCCGCCTGCGTCCAACGTTCGCCGCGACCGCCGAGACCGCCGCGCCCGTCGCGTTCACCGCGGGCGCCGCCGCGGGCGCCGCGGGCACGGCGATGACCCGCGGCGCGAGCACGGCGGCGGCCAGCCCGACGGGGACGTTGACGAGGAACACCGCCCGCCAGCTCGTCCACTCCACAAGCACGCCGCCGAGCACCTGGCCAGAGACGAAGCCGACCGACGCCATGCACCCGTAGAGACCGATCGCCCTGGTCCGCCGCGCGCCGGGCGGGAAGCTCGTGGTGATCAGCGACAGCGCGGCCGGGGCCACCAGGGCCGCGCCCGCCCCCTGCACCACCCGGGCGGCGACGAGCAGCACCGGGTCGCCGGCCAGCCCGCCGGCCAGCGAGGCAACCGAGAAGACAACGAGCCCGGCCACGAACGTGCGGCGGCGGCCGAGCAGGTCGGCGGCCCGGCCGCCGAGGATGAGCAGCCCGCTGAAGGCGATCGCGTACCCGGTGACCACCCATTGCACCGCCGAGGTGCGCAGCCCGAAATCATGCTCGATGGAGGGGAGCGCGATATTCACAATAGTGAAATCCAGCACCACCATGAACGACGCTACCAGGATGAGCGCGAGCCGCAGGCCCCCTCGCCCGCCGGAATCGGCCGTATTCAGAGGGATATCGGGCCGCAGGTGGGTAGGGATAGCGGCGGAGCTTGGCACCGGCGCGCGGTCTGCTGGCATGACACCATTCGGGTATAAGACGTATGAGGTGCGGGAATCAATTACTTCCTACTCTGACGATCAACGAGGGCATGGCTTCACGCAATGTTCCGCTGGTCACACTCGCGGCTCCGGTCGCGTCCCTCGATTGGACGAAGGCTAAGACGCGACATATCTTGTTATCCGTGGGAGATGCCCCCGCCCGGCCGTCCCGCCTTGGGGGAGCCAGTCATCTGGAGGTAATCATGAGCGACATCGAACGCCGTCTCAGGGAGTTCACCGCCCGGCTGTCCGGGTGGTGGAACACCAGCGCCAAGGCCGCCAGGCACCGTCGCGGCGACCGCGCCGCCGGCATGCGCCGCGGGGCAGCCGAGCACGTGCAGCGGGCGGCGAGCCGCATGCAGGACTTCCGCCAGAGCGAGCGCGGCCAGCGCGCCGCGAGCAAGCTGAGCGACCTGCGCGCCAGCGACGCGGCCAAGAAGGCAGAGGCAGCCCTGCACGACCTGCGCGCCAGCGAAGCCGGCAAGAAGGCGGAGAGCGCCCTCGCCGACCTGCGCCAGCGCGAGCCCGTCAAGAAGGCCGAGGAAAGCGCCCGCAAGGTCATGCACGACCTGCTGAGCGGCTCGCGCGGCTCCGACAGCAAGCCCGCGAGCTAACCCGACCCGCCACAGACCGGGCCTGCCTGCCCCGTACCCCCAGCGCCAGGGGGCCGGCGGCAGGCAGGCTCTTCCCTGTCCGAACCGGGCCCTGCCCGCGAGCCGCCCCGCCCGCCTGCCGTCCACCCGCCGGCGAGCCGGCCGGCCCATCACCCTGAGTCCCACCAGCCCCAAACGCTCCGTCGCCGCGCGCCCCGTCCATGATCATGAAGGCTTTTTCGCGTGCTAGCACCTAAAACCCTTCATAACCAGAAAAGACTTCATAATAATCGTCTAACCTGGACTAAAGCAGACTTCTCATGTGCCTCACGGGTCTCGGCGTCCCCTTCAGTCACCGGCATCACAGAACAAACCGCATCACGAAGAGCGCGGGCGGCACGCGGGCTGAATGCCGGACCCGGCGCCCGCGATGCCGTACGGTGAACTGCATGAGCGCGCAGCCGACCGACCACACCGGGCCGTATGAGGTCATCCACCTCGGCGGCGAGGCCGCCGCGATCGTCCCGCTCGCCGACCTGCGCCGCCTGCGCGCCGTGGAACAGCTCGCCTCCGCTGAGCTGCGAGAAGACGCCGATATCGACGCCACGCTGGCCGGCCACGACGAGTGGGCCCGCGCCGGCCGCCCAGGCGCCCGGCCGCACGACGACGTCATGGCCGAGCTCCGCGGCGAGTGACCATCGAGTGGACGCCCGCCGCGGTGGCGTCCGCCCGCCGGTACATCCACGACCAGCACGGCATCCGCGCCATCGGCGCCGCCATCGTGGCCCTGGCCGGTGACCCGTACCCGGAGCCGCCCGCCGGCTTCCACCGCGGCCGCTACCACCGCCTGCGGGCCGGCGACTACCGCATCATGTACGTCGTCGACGCGGACGTCATCACCATCGAGCGCGTCGACCGCCTCGCGTCTGGTTAGCCACCGCCAGCCGCGGAGCGCCGGTCACCGCCGAATAATCGGTTGCCCGCGACCGCAGCCGGATGACATAGTGCGGTCGCATCAGGTTCGGTGCCGGCTCCGGCGACGGAGTCGGCCGTGTGAAGGGAGGCGTCTGTTATGCGTACGCCCGTTGCGGGCTTTCTCAGCCCTGCCCTGACCACAGACCACCTGAGGAGCACCACCCATGCGCGACAGCGCGGACTCCTATCAATACGGAGTCACCAGCCGCGGTAGGAAGCGCGGCAAGTTCTACGATGACGAGCCCGCCTACGCCAAGCGCGACCGGCACCTGCCCAGGCTCCAGGCGGAAGACGCTTACGACGCGGTCGACGGCCTGCCGGAAGGCGACCGCTGGTCGACCTGGGACCAGACGGAAATGTTGATTTCCAACGATCTACATTGACGGTAACACCCGTTAATGGCGTCAACTGGGTGCGAGCAGTTATATTTCGACCACAAGGTGTAGAGCAGAGTGAGCGGCCAATGGTCCGTGTCGTGCTTTTAGCCGACGCCGCTGCCTCGGTGGACGGAGCATCAGGATGGCTAGGTCGCCTGAAGACTGGGTGTATCACGGCGTTGTCAATCAGCCTAGCCAGGAACAGCCTCGGATCTTCGTGGAACAAGTAGCCTTCGGCCCAACGGAGCGACAGAGCGTGTCCGTGCTCCGGGAGCTGATTCCCCCGCCTGACGGTGGTTTCCTTTGGGGTTACACCGGCGGTAGCCCTGCACGGGCGGCGCAGGCACTGCTGACAGACGCCCTGGCGCTGCCCACCTTAGACGCTCTCGACAGGACGGGCGCCAGGAAGGGATATGACACCTTGTCGGTGCGGCTCCGTAATGACTTCATATTCGACGTGATGTCACAGCTGGGCGACGAGTGGCGCCTTCGACGTGGAGCCGTGCTTCGTTGGGTGCGCGGCTGGTACGTGGAGCATGACCTCAACCACCCGCCCAGGGCTGTCCTGAGCCCTCCCGCCATCTCCCCCTACGAGTAGTCGCTGCGTAACGCCAAACGGGCCTCCTTCGCCAGTAGGTGCGCCAGTAGCTCGGGGTCTGCGTCGGGGTGGCCAGCCCTTACAAACCAGGTAGCGACGTTCCTGGCATCGCGTTCCAGGTAGCCGCGCCCGCTCGGGTTCGCGACAACGTCGACCACCTGGGGCAGGTCGATCATCACCAGCCGCCCGTGGTGGACGAGCAGGTTGTAGGGAGACAGGTCGCCGTGCGCGTAGCCTACGCCCGCCAGCGTCGTCATGGCCTCGACGAGCTGGTTCCAGAGGCTGGCGAGCTGGGTCGCGTCGGGGTGGGTCTCGGCGAGGCGGGGCGCGCCGGTGCCGTCGGCCTCACCGATGAACTCGAGCAGGAGTTCCGTCCCCAGGATCTGTACCGGGTAAGGGACGGGCACGCGGGCGTTGTAAAGCTGGACGAGGGCGTTGAACTCCGCGTTGGCCCACTGGCCGGCGATTGCCTGCCGACCGAAACCGCTGCGGTTCGCGACGGCCCGGTTGACCCGGCTCTCGCGGACCCGGCGGCCTTCCAGGTACCCGGCGTCCCGGTGGAACTGCCGGTGGGTCGCGTCCCGGTACCGCTTGGCGGCAAGCAGGCAGGACCGGTCTGTGCCGGGCATGCCACGGCGGACGAGAAATACGTCGGCTTCTTTTCCGGTCTTAAGGACGCCGAGCTCGTAGTCGACTGCCGCGAGGTCGGTTACCAGCCACTTCGGGTGTGGCTTGGGGCCTCGTTCAGTGGGCGTTGATTGATCCCAGGTCGACCACCTGTCGCCTTCGGGAAGGCCGTCGGTGTCGTCGTGGGCGTCTTCCGCTGCGAGCTTCGGCTGGTGGCGGTTGCGCTTCTCGTAGGTCGCCTCGTCGTAGCGGAACTTGCCGCGCTTCTTACCGCGGCGGGTGACTCCGTAGTCGTCGAAGTCCGCGCTGTCGCGCATGGGTGGTGCTCCTCAGGTGGGGTGTGGTTAGGGCAGGGCCGCAAAAGCCCGCAACGGGCGCTGGCATCACAGACGCCTCCCTTCCACACGGCCGCCACTAGACGGCGCCGAACCTGATTCGACCGCACTATCGCATTCGAAGGCGGCTGCGAGCAACCGAATATTGGCGCACCAACGGTGTTCTAACCGCGCAGGTCGACCTGTGCCTCGTGGTCAGGCAATCAGTCGTCTTCGGCGCTCTGGTCAGCGAGCACCGAAAGCAGATCCGACGTGTCCTGGGGATCGTCCCAGCCTTCCGGGTTGACGGCGAGGGGGGCACCGATGTCTTCGAGCACCTTGCTGACATCCCCGTCGTCGCTCGCCGTGACTTTGAGCATGGCCGCCCGGAGATCTCCAGCAGACTCCGTGTTAAGCACCGGCTCGCGCCGAGCGGCCCAGCTCACCGCACCGGCCCGGTACACGTACCAGATGCGCCAGCCAGGGAACTCGCTCTGAAGCTCCGCTTGGGTCTGGTCAAGTTCCGCGAGCACGCTCATTGCGGCAGGGACTACGCCAGTCTTCACAACCTGATCTCCGTTATCGCTTCGATGGGGCTTACCTAAGAAAGACGGGGGCCCCGCAGCACGGGGCACCCCGGCCTTCCCCGCCTGCCAGCACATCACTGGCAGGAACTTCACTACTGCTACTCAGTTTTCTCGACTGTAGATTCGGTCGCTGATCGCATGATTGCTCTGATTTCGATAGGAGTTCCGTTGGTGAATT
>DASWAE010000044.1:0-7567 GCA_036391275.1 Trebonia sp. | reverse complement strand
GGCCCGGTCGGTGTCTATTACGGCTGCGATCCGAGCAACGACTCCCTGCAGGTCGGCAACCTGATCGGGCTGCTCGTGCTGCGCAAGTTCGCGGACGCCGGGCACAACGCGATCGCGCTGGCCGGCGGCGCGACCGGGATGATCGGTGACCCGGGCGGCAAGTCCAAGGAGCGGAACCTGCTCGACACCGCCACGCTGACGCGGAACACCGGGCGCATCGCCGCGCAGCTTGAGCGCATCGCCGGGGTGTCGCTCGTGAACAACCTGGACTGGACCGAGTCGCTGTCGCTGCTTGACTTCCTGCGCGATGTCGGCAAGCACGCCAGCGTCAACCAGATGGTCGCCCGTGAGTCGGTCAAGGCCCGCCTTGAGAGCGAGAACGGGATCTCGTTCACCGAGTTCAGCTACCAGCTCCTGCAGGCCAACGACTACCTGCACCTGAGCAGGAAGCACGACGTCGAGATCCAGGTCGGCGGCTCCGACCAGTGGGGCAACCTGCTGGCGGGCGTCGACCTGATCCGCCGGGCCGACGCCCGGGCCGTGCACGCGTTCACCTGGCCGCTGCTGCTCCGCTCCGACGGCAAGAAGTTCGGCAAGTCCGAGGAGGGCGCGGTCTGGCTGGCCGCCGACCGTACCTCCCCCTACCAGTTCTTCCAGTACTGGATGAACGTCGCCGACGCCGACATCGAGCGTTTCCTGCTCCAGCTCACGCTGCTGCCGGTGGAGGAGTGCAAGGCGATCGCGGCCGAGCACGCGCAGGCCCCGCCCCGGCGCGCGGGCCAGCGCCGCCTGGCCAGGGAGATCACCACGGTCGTGCACGGCGCCGAGGCGACCGCGGCGGCCGAGGAGGCGAGCGCGATCCTGTTCGGCGGCTCCCCGGCGGGCGCCTCCGAGCAGGCCCTGGTGTTCCTCGCGACCGAGGTACCGACGTCACCGTTCGCGCCGGGCGCGACCCTCGCCGCGGCCCTCGCCGCGACCCCGCTCGCGTCGTCGCTATCCGACGCCCGCCGCACGATCGGCCAGCGCGCCGCGTCCGTCAACGGCGAGGTGGTGCCGGAGGACCGCCCGCTGACCGAGGCCGACCTGCTGTACGGCCGGTGGCTGGTGCTGCGCAAGGGCAAGCGGAACTACCACCTGCTCGACGCGGCGAGCTGACCGGGGCCTGTCACATCGGCGGGCGCTGGCCTGTCAACAGGGGGTGTACCAGTCATCAACGCACGGTTAGGGAGAATCACCGTGGACGCACGCCTCGACTACCACAGCAGCGAGACCCTGCAGAAGTTCATCAAGCAGTTCAACGCGGCGGCGATGTCCGTCCAGTCGCGGTCGGGCCTGCCGGTCGCGACGCAGAACCTGGTGCTGCTGCGGGCCAGCCAGATCAACGGCTGCGCCGTCTGCGTGGACATGCACTCGAAGGACGCCGAGCACGCCGGGGAGACCTCGGTGCGGCTGAACCTGGTCGCGGCGTGGCGGGACGCGAAGGTCTTCACCGACGCCGAGCGGGCGGCGCTCGAACTCGCCGAGCAGGGCACCCGGATCGCCGACGGGGCCGGCGGCGTCACCGACGAGGCCTGGGCCAACGCGTCCAAGCACTACGACAGCGAGCAGCTCGCCGCGCTGACCTGCATGATCGCCGTCATCAACGCCTACAACCGGCTGAACGTCATCAGCGGCAACAAGGGCGGCGACTACGTGCCCGGGCAGTGGGGCTGAGCCATGGCAGGGCGGAGGCGGAACGGGCAGCCGGCGTCGCCCGGCCCCCAGGGCACGGCGGAACTGCACGCCGTGCTCTGGCGGGCCGCGGACAAGCTCCGCGGCTCGATGGACGCCGCCCAGTACAAGGACTTCGTGCTCGGCCTGGTCTTCCTCAAGTACGTGTCCGAGGACGCCCGCACGGGTGCTGGCGTCTTCCTGGTGCCCGCGGTCGCTCGCTGGGAGCGGCTCGCGGAGCAGGCCGGGAGCGCGGGCATCGGCGAGCTGATCGACGGCGCGATGGACGCGATCATGACCGCCAACCCGTCGCTGCGCGGCGTGCTGCCGGAGATCTTCAACCGGGGCAACGTCGACCAGCGCCGCCTCGGCGAGCTTGTCAGCCTCATCGGCGGCGCCCGCTTCACCGGCCACGGCTCCGAGCAGGCGCGTGACGTGCTCGGCGAGGTCTACGAGTACTTCCTGGAGATGTTCGCCCGGGCCGAGGGCAAGCGCGGCGGCGAGTTCTACACCCCCGCCAGCGTGGTCAAGGTCCTGGTGGAGGTCATCGAGCCGTACTCGGGCCGGGTCTACGACCCCTGCTGCGGGACGGGCGGCATGTTCGTCCAGGCGGAGAAGTTCATCCTCGCGCATCAGGGGCGCCGCGGCGACCTGGCCGTCTTCGGCCAGGAGTCCAATGAGCGCACCTGGCGGCTCGCCACGATGAACCTGGCGATCCACGGCATCAGCGGGAACCTGTCGGGTCGGCCAGCAGACACGTTCTTCGCAGACCTTCATCCCGGCCTCAAGGCCGACTTCATCCTCGCCAACCCCCCGTTCAACATGTCCGACTGGGCGCGCCAGGCCGCTGACCCGCGCTGGCGCTACGGCGTCCCGCCGGCGGGCAACGCCAACTTCGCGTGGCTGCAGCACATCGTGCACAAGCTCGCCCCGGCCGGCTCGGCCGGCGTCGTCCTGGCGAACGGCTCCATGTCGTCGCGGCAGTCCGCTGAGGGCGAGATCCGCACCGCTCTCGTCGAGGCGGACCTGGTCGCGTGCATGGTGGCGCTGCCGCCGCAGCTCTTCCGCACCACCCAGATCCCTGCCTGCCTGTGGTTCTTCTCCGGCGACAAGGGACCGCAGGCGGCGAAGCGGCTGACCGACCGCCGCGGCGACATCCTCTTCATCGACGCCAGGTCAATGGGCACGCTGCTTGACCGCACCGAGCGCGTCCTCACCGGCGACGACATCGCCAAGATCGCCGGGACGTACCACGCCTGGCGCGGCACCGCCTCCGCCCGCGCGGCAGGCCAGGAGTACGCGGACATCCCCGGCTTCTGCCATTCGGCGAGCATCGCCGAGGTCCGCGAGCACGGGCACATCCTCACCCCCGGCGGCTACGTGGGCTTCGCCGCACCCGGGGAGCCTGACGACGAGCCGGTCGCGGCGAAGATCGACCGCCTCAGCAGCGAGCTCGTCGCCCGGTTGGACGAGTCCGCCCGGCTGGCATCGGTCATCCGCGGCCAGCTTGAGCGCCTCGATGCCTGACCCCCCGGTTGCTGACCGAGTGCGGCTCGGCGACCATGCGGAGCTGATGACCGGGCACCCGTTCAAGAGCGCCGGTTACACCGGTTCCGGAGTAAGGCTGCTCCGCGGGGACAACGTCGCCCAGGGAAGAATCCGCTGGGACAACGCCAGGTACTGGCCGGCCGGCGATGCCGCCGCCTACCAGCGGTACCGGCTGCGGGCCGGCGACGTCATCCTCGCCATGGACCGGCCGTGGATAGCGGCCGGGCTCAAGTACGCGAGGCTCCGGCCCGACGACGTCCCGAGCCTGCTCGTGCAGCGCGTCGCCTGCATTCGCGCGTTCCCCACGCTTGACCAGCGGTACCTCGCGTACCTCATCGGGAGCCCGGCGTTCACGGCCCACGTGCTCAGCCGGCAGACCGGCACCGCGGTGCCGCACATCAGCGGAACGCAGATCCGGGACTTCGAATTCGCCCGGCCGCCGCTGCGTGACCAGCAGGCGACCGGCGAGCTGCTCGGCGCGCTCGACGACAAGATCGCCGTCAACGGCGCGCTGGCACGGACCGCGTCCGGTCTTGCCGACGCGAGGTACGCGCAGCTCAGCGCGAGCGCCGCCGGCACCGGGCGGGTCGGTGACCTGATCGAGCTGAGGTACGGCAAGGCGCTGCCTGCCGCGGAACGGGTGGCGGGTACGTTCCCGGTCTTCGGCAGCGGTGGCATGGCCGGCTGCCACGACACGTGGCTGGCCGGCGGTCCCGGGGTCATCGTCGGGCGCAAGGGGACCGTCGGTGCGGTCTACTGGTCCGAGCGGGCCTTCTTTCCCATCGACACGACGTTCTACGTGACCCCGCGGAGCGAGAGCCTGCCGATGGAGTTCGCCTTCTGCATGCTCAGGCAGCTCGGGCTGGAGAGCATGAACTCCGACTCGGCGGTGCCCGGCCTCAGCCGGCCGCGCGTTCTCGCGCTCGAGGTCCGGTTGCCCGCCGAGCCGGCGCTACGCCGGTTCCACCAGGACGTGCGGCCGCTGTTCCGGCTGCGCGAAGGCCTTTCCGCCGAGTCGTCGGCCCTCGCGCGGCTACGGGACACGCTGCTGCCGGGACTCATGACGGGTGAGATCCGGCTGCGGGAGGCCGCCCGGGCGGTCGAGGACGTGGCGTGATGGCGGGGCCGGGCGTGAAGTCGCGTGCTACCTGGCGGCCCGGGCCCGGCTGGTGAGTTCGGCCGCGGCCGCGGGCCAGGCCGGGTAGTCGAAGGCGAAGCCTGCCGCGGTCAGCCGCCCGGGCAGCACGTACCGGCTCTTGAGCAGCAGCTCGGTGTCCGAGCGGAGTGCGAACGCGCCGATCTCGGCCATCCACCGCGTCGCCGGGAGCGCTGCGCGGACGCCCCATGCGCCGCGCAGCTCGCGCATGAACTCCCGCTGCGGCAGCGGCGACGGCGCGGCCAGGTTCACCACGCCGTCGATGTCGTCCCGCGCGATGAGGAAGGACACGGCGCGGGCCAGGTCGGCGTCGTGAATCCAGGACACGTACTGCCGCCCGCCGCCAACCGGGCCGCCCAGGCCGAGCCGTGCCAGGCGGGACAGCATGGCGAACGCCCCGCCCCGCCCCGGGCTCATCACGATCGCGGTGCGCAGCGCGACCTTGCGCGTTCCCGGCGTCACGGCGCTGGCCAGCGCCCGCTCCCAGTTCATCGCGATCGACACGCTGTAGGACCAGTACGCGGGTACTCCGGGCTCCGTGCCGCCGATCTCCCCGTTCACCTCGTCGTTGGGCCGGCCGGTGCTATGCGCGTAGATGGTGGCGGTGCTCATCTGCAGCCAGGTAGCGGGCGGGCGCCGCGCCGCCGCGATCGCCGCGCCGATGACCCGCGCGGAGTCCACCCGGGAATCCATCATCTGCCGGAGGTTGGCATCGGTGTACCGGCAGTTGACGCTGCGGCCGGCCAGGTTGATGACCACGTCGCTGCCGTCTATCTCCGCCGCCCACGGCCCGAGCGTCCGGCCGTCCCAGCCGACCTCGCCGTGCCGCCGCGGCTGCCTGGTCAGCACCACGACCTCGTGCCCGGCGCCGGCCAGCGACCGGGCCAGCACCCCGCCGACGTGGCCGGTACCACCGGGTAGGACGATCTTCACTCGTCTAACTATGCTCCTGCGTTGCAAGCCAATTTGACTCAGCCGAGGTGCGGTACCTGGCGATTCAGCCCGGTCACCTGGGCCGGCGCGGTGGCAGGGCGGCTAGCTGGACATGCTGGCGGTCATCGTCGGTGACGCGGGCATCGACCCCGACGTCGCGGGGGCCGACGTCATGCCCGCGCTGGCGGGGGTCACCCCGGCCGGGCAGACCATCGAGGACTTGAGGTTCCCCTGCGGGACCGACGACATCCGGCCCATGTCCTGGCCGCACATCACCGTGCCGCGGAAGATGACCACATGGTGGAGGTTCGCCCACCAGTTGTACAGCTGCGTCATCGACCCGCTGCCTTCCGCCACGGCGAGCATGTTGCCGATGTCGGTGGTCCATACGAGGTAGGGCTTCCCGTTGAATACGCCGCAGGCCTGCCGGCCCATGGCGTTCACCTGGTTGAAGCCCGTGGCTTCCATCTGCTGGTAGGTGTACTGAGTCGGATGGGCTTCCAGGTGGTTCCAGCCGGTCTCCGCGTAGCCACCGATCACGTTGCCGCAGTGGGTCATGGTGTTCGGCGTGTAGCTGCCGTTCAGCGCGGTCACCTGGTTGACGTACTCGGTGTACAGGGCGGTGGTTGACGCGTAGGTGGTGAAGTAGACCTTGGCGATTCCGGCGACGGGATTCGTGCAGGTCACGGCGGTCGGGTTCGTTGCCTGGCAGCTGCTCTGCGGGAGGATTCCCTGCGGGGTCGAGCAGAGGTCGGCCAGTTGCAGCACCCCGGTGAGCGTCGTGGGTCCCGTCGCGCCCTGGTTCTTCGCCGCCAGGGCGACGGAGCCGGTGGGCGCGCAGTTGGCCGTGCGCGGCGTCTCGTTCGCCGGCGCGGTGGCGCTCATCGACATGCCCGCGCTCGCCGTCGCGCTTGCCATCGCCGAGGCGGACGCCGCCGCGGAGCCGGCCGTCGGCGTGCCGCCGCCGGCCTGCGGGGTGCTGCGCCCTCCGGTCAGGCCGAGCGTGACCCCGGCGGCGGCCCCGGCGACCAGCAGCAGCGCCAGCGCGGCCAGCAGCCAGCTGCGACCGCGGCGGCGGTGCGGGCCGGCCCCTGGACCGGGGCCCGGACCGCCGCCTGGTGGCGCGACGACCGGGTCCGCCGTTGTCGGCGGCGGGGGCAGGGGCTGTGACACGGGCCAGCTCGCGGTCGACTCGCCCGCGGGCTCGTACTTGTCGTGGGCGGACTCGGCCTGGTGGTAGCCCGGGCCGCCTAGCCCGGTGGTGCCGGGGAGCGGGGTGCTGGCGAGGGCGCCGGAGTAGCCGGCGGCGGCTGATCCGGGCATCATGCCGAGTGAGCCGCTGCCGGAGCGGGCCTCGGCGAGGCCGAGGGCTTCGCGGGCGTCGTTCATGAACGCGCGGCAGCTGTCGTAGCGGTCGCCGGGGCGCTTGGCGAGGACCTTGGCGAACACGTCGTCGATGGCGGGCGGCAGGCCGGGGCGGGCGGTGGTCGGCGGGACGGGCGGTTCTTCCACGTGCGCCCACATGATCGCGGTGCCGAAGTCCTTCTCATACGGCAGGCGGCCGGTCAGGCACTCGTACAGCACGCAGCCGAGCGAGTACTGGTCGGCCATGCCGAGCACGGACATGCCGCGGATCTGCTCCGGCGCGATGTAGTCGATGGTGCCGAGCAGCGCCCCGGCGGAGGTCAGCCCGCTGACGCCGTCCTGGTGCTTGGTGATGCCGAAGTCGGTGAGGTACACGTGCTCGGGGTCGCCGTCGTCGGTGCCCCGCTCGATCAGCAGGTTGGCGGGCTTGACGTCGCGGTGCACCAGGCCGCGCCGGTGCGCGGCGTCCAGTGCCCGGGCCGCCTGGCTGACCAGGAACACGGCCTCGTCGGCGGGCAGCGGCCCGCGCTGCTTGAGCAGCTGCCGCAGGTCGGTCCCGGTCACGCAGCGCATCGCGATGTAGAGCAGCCCGTCGCTTGACCCGGTGTCGTGGATCGGGATGACGTTCGGGTGGTTCATCGAGGCGGCGATCCGCGATTCCTCGAGGAACCGGGAACGGAAGACGTCGTTGCTCGCCAGCTCGGGGGCCAGCACCTTCAGCGCGATCACGTTGCCCAGGCGCGGGTTCTCCGCCCGGAACACGATGCTCATCCCGCCCCGGCCCAGCACGGAGACCAGGCGGTAACCGGCGAACTCCTCGCCCACCAGCGGTATCTCGGCCATGCTCACTCCCCG
>DASWAE010000043.1:0-18221 GCA_036391275.1 Trebonia sp. | reverse complement strand
ATCTCACCAGCCGCAGACGCTGGCGCCCGGTCACGTAGCGTGCGACTGTGTAGGGAAGGGCGGTGGGCGGAGGCCTCATGGGTCGTGAGATTCAGGCGATCAAGTTCAGCGGCGAGGACCGGCGGCTGTACCGGGAGAAGGTGCGGCGCTCGCTCGACGTGCTCGCCCGGATGCTGCGTGAGCACCAGTTCGAGGACAACCCGGCGCAGGTGGGCCAGGAGATCGAGCTGAACCTCGTCGACTCGGCGGCCATGCCGTCCATGCGCAACGCCGACGTGCTCGACGCGATCGCGGACCCGGCCTGGGGTGTCGAGGTCGGGCAGTTCAACCTGGAGATCAACGTGCCGCCCCGGCAGCTGTCCGGCGACGCGCTGGCCGAGCTGGAGCAGGTGGTCAGGGACGACCTCAACGCCGCGGACGAGAAGGCCCGTGGCACCGGGGCCCGGCTGGTGATGGTCGGCATCCTGCCGACGCTGCAGAAGGATGACGTGCACCTGGGCACGCTCACCGCCAGCCACCGGTTCCGGGTGCTCAACGAGCAGATCTTCGCCTCCCGCGGCGAGGACATGCGGATCTCCATCGACGGCGCGGAGAAACTGCTCACCTACACCGACAGCATCACCCCCGAGGCCGCCTGCACCAGCCTGCAGCTGCACCTGCAGGTCAGCCCGCAGAGCTTCGCGAGCTACTGGAACGCCGCCCAGGCGGCCGCCGCCGTCCAGGTGGCGCTCGGCGCCAACTCCCCGTTCCTGTTCGGCAAGCAGCTCTGGCACGAGACGCGGATCACGCTGTTCGAGCAGGCCACCGACACCCGGCCGGACGAGCTGAAGGAACAGGGCGTGCGGCCCCGGGTGTGGTTCGGTGAGCGCTGGATCACCTCGGTCTTCGACCTGTTCGAGGAGAACCTGCGGTACTTCCCCGCGCTGCTGCCGATCTGCGAGGACGAGGACCCGCTGGCCGTGCTCGACGGCGGCGCCTGCCCGCAGCTGGCCGAGATGAGCCTGCACAACGGCACGATCTACCGGTGGAACCGGCCGATCTACGCGATCGTCGGCGGCAGGCCGCACCTGCGCGTGGAGAACCGCGTGCTGCCGGCCGGCCCGTCGGTCGCCGACGTGGTGGCGAACGCCGCCTTCTACTACGGCCTGGTGCGCACGCTCGCCGAGGCGCAGCGGCCGATCTGGACCCAGATGTCGTTCGCGACCGCCGGCGAGAACCTGCACGAGGCGGCCCGCCGCGGCCTGGACGCCACCTTGTACTGGCCCGGGCTCGGCGAGGTGCCAGTGGCCGACCTGGTGCTGCGCCGCCTGCTGCCGCTGGCGCGCGAGGGCCTGTCCCGCTGGGGCGTTCACCCGGCCGACGCGGACCGGCTGCTCGGCTTCGTCGAGCAGCGCTGCATCAGCGGCCAGACCGGTGCCGCCTGGCAGATCGCCACGGTGGCGGAGATCTCCGGACACGGCGGCGCGGACCGCCAGGAGGCGCTGCGCCAGATGACCCAGCGGTACATCGAGCACATGCACACCAACGAGCCGGTCCACACCTGGCCGGTGACCGCCTGACGGCGGCCAGGTCGTGGTGTTCACCGGCGACGGTTCGCTCACCATGCAGCTGGGTGACTTCCTCACCGCGGTGCAGCACGAGCTGCCCATCAAGGTCGTGGTCGTGAAGAACAACACGCTCGGCCTCATCGAGTGGGAGCAGATGGTCTTCCTCGGCAACCCGGAGTACGGCGTCAACATGGCGCCGCTGGACTTCGTCAAGTTCGCCGAGGCGGCCGGCGCCTCATGAGGCGAATTATCGCGCGCCGGGCTAACTGGCTGAACGCAGCGTGGCTGACGGCCCGTCAGGCGAGCGCATCCGTCCGTTCACGACCTGGTGGCCGTACTCAGCGGACTCGCTCTCCGAGAGCCCGTTGAAGCCGTTTTCTGTGACGGTCACGATCATCGGGAAGATGTTCCTGGTCAGGTCGGGGCCGCCGGTGGCCGAGTCATCGTCGGCCGCGTCATACAGCGCCTGCACGCAGGCGAGCGCGGCGTCAGCGACGGACATGTTGTCGGAGTAGTACTTCTTGAGTGCGGACTTGGCGAAGACCGAGCCCGAGCCGACCGAGTGGAAGCGGTACTCCTCGTACGGCCCGCCCGCCACGTCATAGCTGAAGATCCGGCCCGCCCTGGTCTCCTCGTCGTAGCCGGCGAACAGCGGGATCACCGCCAGGCCCTGCATCGCTGCCGTCAGGTTGTCGCGGATCATCTTGCCGAGCTGGTTGGCCTTGCCCTCCAGGGAGAGGGTGCGGCCCTCCATCTTCTCGTAGTGCTCAAGCTCGACGCCGAACAGGCGAACGAGCTCGAGCGCCGTCGCCAGGGTGCCGGCTATCGCGATGGCCGAGAACTCATCGGCGCGGAACACCTTCTCCACGTCCCGCTTGGAGATCATGCTGCCCGCGGTCGCGCGCCGGTCGCCGGCCATGACCACGCCCTGCTCGCAGGTGACCGCGACGATCGTGGTGGCGTGCGGCAGGCCCTTGATGACGTCGGCGGCCAGCGGGCCGGGGTTGGCCAGCGGGAGCAAGCCAGGGTCATAGGCGGAGAGGAAGCGCGTGAACGACGGGACACGCGCCGCCATGAACGCGTCCTGGTCCCGTCCGGTGCCGCTGGAAGAGCGTTCCACGCCGCCTCCTGCCGATTCGGTTGTCCTTGAGCAGACACTACCGCCCGGCCGCCCGGGCGGCGACCGTCGCTCAGCTGACCCGGTAGGCGGTGTACGTCACGGTGTCCGCGCCGCGCACCGCCGACGCGACGAAGATCGACCGCTCGAGGACGGCGAGCCGCGGCGCGGACGTCTCCAGGTAGACCGCGACCCGGAAGTAGTAGGACGCCGGGTCCACCGCCTCCCCGCGCAGCAGCGCGGCCAGTACCGTGGGCGGCCCGCTGCGCACCCCGGACGTCCGGAAGTGCACGAACTCCCCGGCGGCGGTCCGTGCCGAGTAACGCGTGTCGATCTCGATGCTCCCGTCCGGCCGGACCACCTGCCAGTCCGCGCCGCCCGGCAGGATCTCGGCCTCGAACAGCCCGCCGAGCGGGCCGTCAGCGACAGGCGTGACCCGCCCGCCGGCGACGGGGATGACCCGGCGGTGCCCGGCCCGCGTTACCCCGTGGTCCTCCAGCGGCCCGAGGCGCGCGTCCACGGTGAAGGCGGGCTCAAGGCCCGGTACAGGGGCGACCGGGGTCATGGTTTCCTCCCGAGATGTGACGATTGCGTGGCCGCCTAGACGCGGACGATCAGCTTGCCGAAGTTCTTGCCCTCCAGCATCCCGATGAACGCCCCGGGCGCGTTCTCCAGGCCGTCCACGATGTCCTCGCGGCAGCGCAGCGACCCGTCGCGCACCCACGCCGCGGCCCGCTCGCGGAACTCCGCCTCAGCCGGCGACCCCATGAAGTCGGACACGATGAACCCCCGCACGGTCAGGCTCTTGCGCAGGATCGCGGACAGCAGCAGCGGCGTCCGGTCCGGTCCCGCCGGCAGCGTGGTCGCGTTGTAGTGGGCGACGAGCCCGCACACCGGTATGCGCGCGAACTGGTTGAGCCGGGGGAACACCGCCTCCCACACGTGCCCGCCGACGTTCTCGAAGTACACGTCGATGCCGTCCGGCGTCGCCGCGGCGAGGTCTGACTCGAACGTGGGGGAGCGGTGGTCGAGCGCGGCGTCGAAGCCGAGCTCGCGCAGGTGCGCGGTCTTCTCCGGACCGCCCGCGATGCCGACGGCCCGGGCTTCCAGGAGCTTGGCGATCTGCCCGACGCTCGCGCCGACCGGGCCGGTCGCCGCCGCGACCACCACGGTCTCCCCGGGCTTCGGCTGCCCGATCTGGGTGAGCCCCGCGTAGGCGGTGAACCCGGGCATCCCGAGCACCCCGAGGGCGGTCGTCACCGGCACCCCGTCCAGCAGGTCGAGCTTGCGCAGCGCGGCGGCGGGCGCCACCGCGTACCGCTGCCAGCCGGAGTAGGCGAGGACCAGGTCCCCCGCCGCGAACCCGGGGGCGCGCGACTCGACCACTTCCCCGATGGTCCCGCCCACCATCACGCCGCCGACCTCGACCGGCGGCGCGTAGGACGGCGCGTCGCTCATCCGGCCGCGCATGTACGGGTCGAGCGACAGGTACCTGGTGCGCAGCAGCACCTGCCCGTCGCCCGGAGCGGGGACAGGCCCCGGCGTGATGTCGAAGTTGCCGGCCGACGGACGGCCGTCCGGCCGCGATGCCAGCCGGACCTGCAGGTTGCCCTCAGTCACGATCGCAGCGTACCGCCGTCGCCGCGGCGGGGCGGCGATGTCGCCCCGGCCGCGGCATGGCGACACGGCACGGAACCGTCGGCAAAGTCACGTGCGATCGATGTGCTAATTCGGAGAACATGGGGCAGGTGACCCGCATGAGTTCCGCGATCTGGCCAGGGGCGCCGTACCCCCTGGGCGCCAACTACGACGGCGTCGGCACCAACTTCACACTGTTTTCCGAGGTGGCCGACCGCGTCGAGCTGTGCCTGTTCGACGACGGCAAGGAAGAGCGCCTCGACATGGCCGAGGTGGACGGCTACGTCTGGCACTGCTTGCTGCCCGGCATCGGCCCCGGCCAGCGCTACGGGTACCGCGTGCACGGGCCGCGCCATCCCGAGATCGGCCTGCGCTGCGATCCGTCGAAACTGCTCATCGACCCGTACGCCAGGGCGCTCGACGGCGAGGTCCGCTGGGACCCCGCCGTCTACGGTTACCCGCTCGGCGGCGACGACCTGGAGCGGAACGACGCCGACAGCGCCGCCTTCGTGCCGCGCTCGGTGGTGACCAGCCCGTGGTTCGAGTGGGGTGACGACCGGCCGCTCCGCCTGCCGTGGCACGAGAGCGTGCTGTACGAGTGCCACGTCAAGGGCCTCACCATGCGCCATCCGGACGTCCCGCCGGACCTGCGGGGCACGTACGCCGGCATGGCGCACCCGGCGGTCATCGACCACCTGACCCGGCTCGGCGTCACCGCGGTGGAGCTGATGCCGGTGCACCACTTCATCCACGACCACCACCTGGTGGACCAGGGCCTGCGCAACTACTGGGGATACAACTCGATCGCCTTCCTCGCGCCGCACAGCGACTACTCGGCGTGGGGCGTGGAGCAGGTGGTCTCCGAGTTCAAGTACCTGGTCAAGTCCATGCACGAGGCCGGGATCGAGGTGATACTCGACGTGGTGTACAACCACACCGCGGAGGGCAACCACCTCGGGCCCATGCTGTCCTTCAAGGGCATCGACAACCCGGCTTACTACCGGCTCGCCGAGGGAGGCCGGTACTACTTCGACACCACCGGCACCGGCAACACGCTGAACATGCGCCACCCCCACGTGCTGCAGCTCATCATCGACTCGCTGCGCTACTGGGTGACCGAGATGCACGTGGACGGCTTCCGGTTCGACCTCGCGGCCAGCCTGGCGCGCCAGTTCCATGAGGTCGACCGGCTGTCCGCCTTCTTCGACCTCATCCAGGTGGACCCGGTGGTCTCGCAGGTCAAGCTGATCGCCGAGCCGTGGGACGTGGGTGAGGGCGGCTACCAGGTGGGGAACTTCCCCACCCTGTGGTCGGAATGGAACGGCAGGTACCGGGACACGGTCCGTGACTTCTGGCGCGGCCACGACAGCACCATGGCCGACTTCTCCTACCGGCTCACCGGCAGCTCCGACCTGTACGGCAGGACCGGCAGGCGGCCGTACGCCAGCGTCAACTTCGTCACCGCGCACGACGGGTTCACCCTCACCGACCTGGTCTCCTACGACCACAAGCACAACGAGGCCAACGGGGAGGACAACCGCGACGGCACCGACGACAACCGCGCGTGGAACAGCGGCGCCGAAGGGCCGACAGAAGACGAGGAAGTGCGGACGATCCGTGAGCGCCGCCGCCGCGCGCTGATGACCACGCTGCTGCTCAGCCAGGGCGTCCCGATGATCAGGCACGGCGACGAGATCGGCCACTCCCAGGGCGGCAACAACAACGCCTACTGCCAGGACAACGAGATCTCCTGGCTGGACTGGGAGCACGCTGACCTGGACTTCCTCGCCTTCTGCGCCGACCTGGTCGCCTTCCGCCACCAGCATGACGTGTTCCGGCGGCGCCGGTTCTTCGAGGGCGAGCCCATCTTCGGCGGTGAGCTGTCCGACATCGCCTGGTTCCGGCCGGACGGCGAGGAGATGACCGACGACGACTGGCAGGCGGGCTTCGCCAAGTCGCTCGGCGTCTTCCTCAACGGCGACGCGCTGCCCGACCCCGACCCGCGCGGCCGCAGGCTCCGCGACGACAGCTTCCTGCTGCTGTTCAACGCGCACCATGACGACGTTATCTTCGCGCTGCCCAGCAAGGAGTGGGGCAGGCGGTGGATGACCGAGCTGACCACGGTCACCGACCCGAGCCTGCGCCGCGCGAAGACACCGGGCGCCAAGGTCACCGTCGCGGGCCGCAGCGTGCAGGTGCTGCGCCGCGTCGAGCACCCGGCCGACAGCACCGCGCGGTCGCGGCTGGCGCGCGGCTAGCTACGGCGCGCGAACCGCGCCGACGGGGACCGGCGCGCCGCCCCGCACCTGGTCCTCCGGCCGGTCGATGCCGGACCGCGCCAGGTAGACGAAGGACGCCAGCGTCGCGATCACCGTCACGATGGACACGGCCCCGTGGCCGTACCCCATGCCGCTGATGTCCTTGGGCATGCCGAAGAAGTCCGCGAACGAGGCGCCGATCGGCCGGGTCAGCACGTACGCCGCCCAGAAGGTGAGCACGGGGTTGGCGCCGAGCCGCCAGGCGGCGAACGGCACGCAGATCAGCGCGGTGAACACGAACGCCGACGCGAGGTAGCCCAGGTGGAAGGTGGTCGCGAACAGGTCGCCGAGCGCCGTGCCCATGGCGAAGGTGAAGATGACCGCCAGCCAGTAGAACACCTCGCGGCGCGGGGTCACGATCGAGTGGATGTCCAGCGTCCCCTCGATCCGGTGCCAGATGACGAACGTCGCGGTCAGGCAGGCCGCGTAGCACAGAGCCGACACCAGGTAGGACAGCGAGAGCATGATGTGCAGCACGTCCGCGCACATCGTGCCGAACACCGCCACCATCGCCACCGCCGACCAGTACGGCCAGGTCCGGTACCGCGGCGTGCGGAACTGCCAGACGATCGTGACCACGAACGCCGCGAGCCCGAGGACCACCGCGGCGTACTTGTTCCAGTCTTTCACCAGGAAGTCAGACACCGCCTCGCCCATCGCGGTGGTCAGCAGCTTCACCGCCCAGAAATAGGGCTTGACCGCGGGGACCTTGGAAGCGCCGCCGCCGGCCCGGGGGCCGGCGTGCCTGGCGTGATGTCGTCCAGCCATAGCGGTAAGGGTGCCATACGCCGGCCGGTGCCACTGAGCTCCCCGGTAAGATCCCCGGTCATGAAGCACATCACCGCGGCCGGGCAGCGAGCACCGCGGTGATCGTCGCCGCCGCCATCTGCCCGTGCCCGCCGCTGCTCGCCCGCGAGCTGACCGGCCAGGCCGAGGTGCTGCCCGAGTTGCGCGCGGCCTGCGCGGCGGCCGTCGGATTCCTGGCCGCCGCCGGCCCGGACGTGATCGTCGTGGCCGGGCCGGGCGAGGAAACGGCCAGCTGGGACCCGGCCGGCCGGCTGGACGCGGCCGCCTACGCGCCCGCGGGCGGCGCCTTCAGCCCGGGGGGCACGGGCGGGGACGGCGCCATGGCGTTGCCGCTGTCGCTCGGCATCGGCGCGCGGCTGCTCGACGAGGCGGGCTATACCGGGCCGCGCGCCATGCACGGCATCGCCGCGCTGGCCGCGCCGGACGACTGCCTGCGCCTCGGCCAGCAGGTCACGCGCACGGCGCCGCGCGTCGCGCTGCTCGCGATGGGCGATGGCAGCGCCCGCCGTTCGGTGTCGGCGCCCGGCTACCTGGATGAGCGCGCCGCGCCGTTCGACGCGGCCGTGGAGCGCGCGGTCCGCGACGCGGACCTGGCCGCGCTCGCCGCCCTCGACCCGGTCCTCGCCGCCGACCTGATGGCCGGCGGCCGCCCCGCCTGGCAGGTGCTGGCGGGCGCCCTCGGCACGGCCGCGGACCCGTCAGTCCCGCCGCGAAGCGAGGTCCTGTACTGCGACGCGCCGTTCGGCGTGGGCTACCTCGTCGCGACCTTCGCCCTGCGCTAGGGGCCAGTGGCCGGCGGCTCACGCAGCATCACCGCGAGCGCCGAGCAGCAACGCGGTGCGCTCGGCCTGGCCCGCCACGCGGCAAGCCAGGCGAGCGCCTCGACGGCGTACGCCGTCCCGAGCACGTCGCCGAGCGCGGGCCCGGCGGACAGCGCCCGGTGCAGTGCCTCGGCGGCGGCCGTCTCCCGGCCCGGACACCGGCCGAGCGCGAGCCCGGAGATGAGGTGCAGGCACGGCCGCGTCCGGTGGCAGCGGCAGCAGCGGGAAGGCATGCTCGCCCGGTACATCGAGCGGCTGCCGGCGATCGCACGTGCATCACGGGCCGTGCCGCTGCGTGTGATGTTGGCCCGATGCTCGTGCCCGACATGGGCAAACCAGGTCTGACGTGGTAGGACAAAAGGGAACGACGAGGTTAGGAGGCGGCGCCATGCGCGACGCGGTGATCGTGGCGGCGGTTCGGACGCCGGTTGGCAAGCGGAACGGCGCCCTGGCGGGCGTCCACCCGGTGGACCTGTCGGCGCACGTGCTCAACGCGCTGGCCGAGCGCGCGGGCCTGGCGGACCCGGCCGAGGTCGACGACGTGATCTGGGGCTGCGTCAGCCAGGTCGGCGAGCAGACCTTCGACATCGCCCGCAGCGCGGTCCTCGCCGCGGGCTGGCCGCAGTCGGTGCCGGGCGTCACCGTGGACCGCCAGTGCGGTTCCAGCCAGCAGTCGGTCCACTTCGCCGCCGCGGGCCTGGTCAGCGGCCAGTACGACATAGTGGTGGCGGGCGGCGTCGAGTCGATGAGCCGGGTGCCGATGGGCTCGTCGATCGGCGCTCTCGGGCCGGACCGCTCATCCTGGCCGAACCCGTCCGGCTCCGGGCTGCAGACCGTTTTCGGCGGGACGCCGCCCAACCAGGGCGTCGGCGCGGAGATGATCGCCGAGCGGTGGGGCCAGTCCCGCACCCAGCTTGACGAGTTCTCGCTGGCCTCGCACGAGAAGGCGGCCGCGGCGATCGACGAGGGCCGGTTCGCCGCCCAGTACGCCCCGGTGAAGCTGGAGGACGGCACCGTCGTCGGCACCGACGAGGGCGTGCGCCGCGGCAGCACCGTCGAGGGCCTGGCGAAGATCAAGCCGGCCTTCCGGCCAGACGGCGTGATCCACGCGGGCAACAGCTCGCAGATCAGCGACGGCTCCGCCGCCCTGCTCATGACGACCAGCGAGAAGGCGGCCGAGCTCGGCATGACGCCGATCGCCCGGGTGCACACCGCCGTGCTCGCCGCCGACGACCCGGTGATCATGCTGACCGCCCCGATCCCGGCCACCAAGAAGGCGCTGCGGAAGAGCGGCCTGAGCATCGACGACATCGGCGCCTTCGAGGTCAACGAGGCGTTCGCCCCGGTACCGCTCGCCTGGCTGGCGGAAACCGGCGCGGACCCGGCGAAGCTCAACCCCAACGGCGGCGCGATCGCCCTCGGCCACCCCCTCGGCGCGAGCGGCGCCCGGCTGATGACCACGCTGCTCTACCACATGCGCGACAACGGCATCCGCTACGGCTTGCAGACCATGTGCGAGGGCGGCGGCCAGGCCAACGCCACCATCCTCGAGCTCCTCTGATCCAGCCGCTGCGTCAGCTCTGGCTGTCCGGCCGCCACGCGGGATCGCGGCCGGTCAGCCCGAGCAGCCGGTCGAGCAGCGGCGCGTCGTCCGGCACCGTGACCGGCGGGCCGAACAATCCCGGGGTGCCGTGCGGGTCACGGGCGACGACCGCCTGCGCGAACCCGTAGGCCGCCTGGAGGAGCCCCTCGTCGCAGGAGTAGTCGCGCCCGGTGGCCACGGCGACGTCCCAGCCGTGCACCACGACCTCGTCGATCGCCACCGTGCCCGCGATCTCCCCGGGCATGTCAATGCCCCCGGCCCGGGTCATGCCGGCCCAGGCGCTGTCGTCGCGCCAGGCGGCCGCGAGATGAGCCAGGCGGCCGGGTATGCGCGCCCGCCAGTCCGTCCCCAGCCGCGACCCGTCGGGGACCGGCGCCTGGCGGCCGGCGTCCCGGTCCTTCGCCGCCGCCGCGGTGAAGGCCAGGCACAGCCCGTCGACATGATCGAGCACGTCGGCCACCGTCATCCCATGGCACGGAGTCGGCGCGCCAAGCTGGTCATCGCCGATGTCGGTCACCACCCGCGCGAGGGTTTCCGTGGCGGGCGTCAGGTCCAGGTGCATGTCTTCCTCCTTCGCTCACCCATAGAACGGATCCGCGGCGCGAAACTAATCGGTGCCCGCCCGGGCAATGCTCGCCGACCCGATCACCCCGTCATTGCGGACAGGATCTTTCCGCAATCAGGTCTACCGTCGGTGTCATGACAAACGACGCGCAGATCCACCCCTTCCGCATCGACGTCCCGCAAGCCGACCTGGACGACCTGCGGGCCCGGCTGGCGCGGACGCGCTGGCCCGACCAGCTGCCGGACACCGGCTGGGACTACGGCCTGCCGCTCGACTACCTGCGTGAGCTCGCCGAGTACTGGCGCGCCAGCTACGACTGGCGGGTGCACGAGCGGCAGCTCAACGCCTTCCCGCAGTTCACCACGACCATCCAGGGCCAGCGGGTGCACTTCCTGCACGTGCGCTCGCCCGAGCCGGATGCCGTGCCGCTGGTCATGACGCACGGCTGGCCGGGCTCGGTCGTCGAGTTCACCAAGGTCATCGGCCCGCTCACCGACCCACGGGCACACGGCGGCGACCCGGCCGACGCGTTCCACCTGGTGCTGCCGTCCATCCCCGGCTACGGCTTCTCCGGCCCCACCCGCGAGCCGGGGTGGAACGTGGCCCGGATCGCCCTAGCCTGGGACGAGCTCATGACGCGTCTGGGATACGAGCGCTACGGCGCCCAGGGCGGGGACTGGGGCTCGGCGATCTCCCGGGAGCTCGGGATCAGCGTCCCCGGGCACGTCATCGGCGTCCACCTGAACATGCTCTTCTCGTCAGGCTCGTCCGACGACCCCGGCCTGACCGAGGTGGAGAAGCACCGGCTCGACCGGAGCCGGCAGTTCAGGGCCACCGGGATGGGATACGGCGCGATCCAGTCGACCCGCCCGCAGACGCTCGCCTACGCGCTGACCGACTCGCCCGCCGGCCAGCTCGCCTGGATCGTGGAGAAGTTCCGCGAGTGGACCGACGGCGACCTGCCCGAGGACGCCGTCGACCGCGACCAGATGCTCACCAACGTCACGCTGTACTGGCTGACCGCGACCGCGGGCTCCTCGGCCCGCCTCTACTTCGAAGCCGCCCGCAGCGGCACGTGGGGCCCGCCCGCCCAGTCCAGCGTCCCCACCGGCGTGGCCGTCTTCCCCGGCGAGATCGCCCCGCCCATCAGGCGCTTCGCGGAACGCTCCAACAACATCGTGCACTGGTCCGAGTTCGACCGCGGCGGCCACTTCGCCGCCATGGAAGAACCCGACCTCCTCATCAGTGACATCCGCCAGTTCTTCCGCCCCCTCCGCTGAGGTAACACGCAGCATCCCTGGAATGGAACCGCCGCCTGCACCGGATACGGCAGCCCAGGACCACCGGTAACTTCTCCGGCCGAACTCCAGCCGGGACCCCCGGCACTGCCGCACCCGCGTAGCGACCCCAGCCGCCACGCGAGCCACACGCGAACAGCGCCTGAGCTATCGGGCTTTTTCCGCTACGGCCACCACCGGCCAGGGGCGCGTCCGCTCATTCCCCCACCCGCACCTTGACGCAGACGATGCCGCATTCCCGGCAAAACGGGCACGCGGCCGGAACTGTTAACCCGAAGCGTGAAGCTCCCGCTGGATAACAGCGAGGAGCGCTCCGCGCTCGGGTCTGGCATGCTCCGTGCCTGGCCCGGTGTGCTCCGTCCCTTGACACCGGACGCCCGCGCGTGAGCGTCAGGCCTGCCAGACGGCGCCGCAGGCAAGCAGTTCCGCCACGTCCGCGAAGCCAAGAGCGGTGAGGGCCTCGCGGGTGTGCTCGCCCTGGCGGGCGACCGGCCCGGGGGTGAGCGCGCCGATCGGGTCGCCGGCGGTCCCGTCGCCGAAGCGGGGCGCCGGGGCGGGCTGCACCACGCCGTCGAGGGTCACGTAGCTGCCGCGTGCGGCCAGGTGCGGGTCGGCCGGCGCCTCGGTCATGGTGCGGACCGGGGCGACGCAAGCGTCCGTTGCGCTGAAAGCCTTGGTCCACTCCTCCTGGGAGCGCTCGGCGAACCGGGCGGCGAACCGCGCCCGCAGCTCCGGCCAGCGGGGCCGGTCGTGCTGGGCGGGCAGGTCGGCGGGGACCCCCTCGGGAGCGAACAGGAGATCGGTGAACGCCGCGTAGAACTGGGGCTCGAGCGCGCCGACCGCCATGTGGCGGCCGTCGGCCGTGGCGTACACGTCGTAGAACGGCGCGCCGGAGTCGAGAAGGTTGACGCCGCGCTGATCGGCCCACAGGCCGTCGGCGAGCATGCCGTAGGTCATCGCCTGCAGCACCGCGGCCCCGTCGACGATCGCGGCGTCGACCACCCGGCCCGCGCCGGTGCTGCGCGCCGCGAGGATGCCGGCCACCAGGCCGAGCGCGAGGAACATCGACCCGCCGCCGAAGTCGCCCAGGTAGTTGACCGGCACCTGCGGCGGGCCGTCGGCCCGCCCGATGGCGTGCAGCGCCCCGGTGAGCGCGATGTAGCCGATGTCGTGGCCGGCGCTCGCCGCCAGGGGCCCGTCCTGTCCCCAGCCGGTCATCCGCCCGTACACCAGGGCCGGGTTGCGCGCCAGGCAGTCGGCGGGGCCGACGCCGAGGCGCTCGGTCACGCCCGGCCGGTACCCCTCGATCAGCGCGTCGGACACCGCGGCTAGCCGGAGCACCACGTCAGCGCCCCGCGGGTGCTTGAGGTCGACCACCACCCGCCGCTTCCCGCGGCTGGTCACGTCGGTGCGGCGGGGGACCGTCGAGGGCGAGCGGCCGGGCCGGTCAACCTGGATCACCTCGGCGCCGAGGTCCGCGAGCAGCATCCCGCAGAACGGCCCGGGTCCGATCCCGGCCAGCTCGACTACCCGTACCCCGGTCAACGGCCCCGGCATCTTCGTCACTGCTACCTCCTGGTTCATCCTGGGAACACTCTAGACCGCGGGCACGGCGGAATTTATGCTACGAAATATTGACGTCTAGAGAGAGAAACGTAGAGGATAAGTCCAGGCGCGAACGTCGAGGAGGCGCGATGACGACCGGGCTTGCATGGATCAGGGAAGACGGGCCGCGCTGGGACGCGGACAAGCAGCGGCTGTTCGGGCCGGCGGAGCTCGCGGCGACCGCGCTTACCCCGCCCGAGCCGGGCGCGCCGGTCGCCGACGAGTGGTGGCACGTCACCGACTCCTCCGGCGAGGTCGTCGGCTACGGCTGGCTGGACAACGAGTGGGGCGACGCCGAGATCACCTTCCTCGTCGCCGCCGGGCGGCGCGGCGAGGGGATCGGCGAGTTCATCGTCGATCACCTGGAAGCGGAGGCGGCCGCCCGCGGCCTGAACTACATCTACAACGTCGTCCCCGCGACCAGTCCCGACCCCGGCTGGATCACTGCCTGGCTGGTGGCGCGCGGCTTCGTCGCCGGCGACGGCGACCTGCGCCGGCGCGTGCGCGAGCGGACCGCCAGCTAGCACCGGTCAGTGGCCGAGGGCGGTCTCGACGATCTTGACGATCACCATGATCATCGCGAGCGCCAGGTAGCCGCGCAGGCCGAGCAGCCCGATCCGCCGTGCGCCCCTGATCACCGGTGCCGGCAGCTCGCTCAGCGGCGGCATCCGCCACGCCAGCTTGTCCACGGGAGCCTCCGCGACCTCGGCCGCTTCCGCCAGCTCGGCTCCCTCCGCCCGTTCCGCCAGCTCCGATGCCTCCGCCAGCCCGGCCACCTCGGTCGCCTCGGCGGCCTCGGCGAGGACAGACCGCCGCGCCGTCCGCCGGGCGCTGGCCACCGCCAGGCCGCCGACCACGACCGCCACGGCCGCGCACCCGCCCATGATCGTGAAGATCGCGCGGGCCGTGATCGCCGGGAACATCACCGAGGCGGTCAGCACGACCGACAGCGTGATCAGCACCGCGATCACCGCGCCGGTGAACGCGTTGGTCTTCGCCGTGTTGACCCAGGGGCCGAGCACGGCCCTGTCGTTGCACAGCATGAGCAGGAACACCGTGGCGGCGGGCAGCAGCACGCCCGCGAGCACCTGGACGCCCTCGGTGATCAGCCCGAGCGGCGAGCCGGGCAGCAGCACGATGACCGCCGCCCCGCAGATCAGCGCCGCGTACAGGGCGTAGAACCCCTTGGCCTGGCCGACGCCGCGGTGCAGCGAGTGCTTCATGCCGAGCACGTCGCCGATCGCGTAGGCGGACGACAGCGACACCGCGAAGGCACCGATGACCGCCGCGTCGAGCAGCGCGACGGCGAACAGCGCGCCGGCCACGTGCCCGGCGTAGGCAGCGATGCCGCGCGCCAGCCCGGCCGAGTCGGTGAACCGCGCGCCGGAGTGCGCGAACGCGACCGCCGTGGTGCCCATCAGCGCGGCGGCGCCGACGACCACGATGACGATGCCGATCCACAGGTCGGCCTTCTCGTACTTCATGAACCGCGGGGTGATCCGCTTGTCGATCACGTAGGACTGCTGGAAGAACAGCTGCCACGGCGCGATCGTGGTGCCGACGATGCCGATCACCAGCAGCATGACCGCCGCCATCCCGCCGGTCGCGGCGCCCCCGGGCAACTTGGGCGAGCCGAACCCGCCCGCCATGGCCGACATAGACGGGTGCACCATCAGGTACAGCGGCACGAGCAGCAGCGAGCCGGCGCAGAAGAACATGGCGATCCGCTCGAACGCCCGGAAGGAGCCGGTGAACGCGGTCGCGATGATGATCCCGGCCGCGAGGCCCACCGCGATGACCTTGGGCACCCCCAGGTAGCCGGCGGCCAGCGTGATCCCGATGAACTCAGTGACGATCGTCAGCCCGTTAAGCAGGAAAAGGTCGACGACCTCGAACGTGCCCCAGAACTTACCGAACCGCGACAGGATCAGCCGGGCGTGCCCGACCCCGGTGACCGCGCCAAGGCGGAGCACCATCTCCTGGTTCACGTACAGCACCGGGATCAGCAGCAGCAGCGTCCACAGCAGCTTCGTGCCGTACACCTGGCCGGCCTGGCCGTAGGTGGAGAACGCGCCGGCGTCGTTGTCGCCGACCATCACGATCAGGCCGGGGCCGACGACGGCGAGCAGGGTCTTGAACTTCGCCGACAGCGTCGTCCGGGCGGCGTGGTCGTCAAGCCTGATCGTGCCGAGGGCGCCGCGGATGTCGCCGACGTGCGCCTCGTCAAGCACCGCGGGACGGGTGCCCGCAACCTCTACCTCAACTGCGGTCACTGGAATTCACCTCTTTCGCGCTTTCACTCAAGCGGGATCGAGGCACACGCGTGCGGAGCGCGGGATCGCGGGCAGCCGCGGGCTCAGGCCGCGGCGAAGTGGTTCCGGTCTAGCGGGATACCTCGCCGGGCGCAGGCCACGGACAGCGCCGCCTCATGTCAAGGCGGGCGACCAGAAAGCTCGGCTTACGTCAACGTGTGCCACGGACAAGCGGGAACAGCGGCGGGAAGGGCCGACTTCGGCCCGGACTATCAGAGTCCATCGCACGCCTCCCTTCGTCCGCGGCGCTTGTGCGCGCCTTCACACGTGACACCAGGCGAGGGTCGCCATCCGTGGCCGACGGGCAGGAATCACGTCCCAGAGCCGGGTGAGGTGGTCACCTCTCTCGTAAGAGCTTTGGCACTCCACGGCGTAGCGATGCTGCGCAGCCACTTGGCCTCACCCCTTAGGCCGGGGAGAGGTGTCCTGATCCGGAGCGTCTCTCGACGGTTGGGATCAGTGGCCTGTGTCCGTGAAGACGCCTCACCGAACGAGGTGTCTGTCTGACAGTCCCAAGGATGCCCGCATCACTTCCCGCGTGTCAAATGCAACACTTCCCCCCGGCTGCGGCAAAGGTCCTGCGCTCCGGAACAAATCCGGCATACGATTAGTTGCCATCAAGCAACTAGCAAGTCGCCCGCACGGCTGCCTCGCAACGGAGGAAACCGTAGTGCCCGCCCAAGCTGGCCCCCGCTACAAGTGGATCGCCCTGTCCAACACCACGCTCGGCGTGCTGATGGTGACGATCAACTCGTCCATCGTGCTGATCGCGCTGCCGAACATCTTCCGCGGCATCGGCATCAACCCCCTGCAGCCCGGCAACACCACCATCCTGCTGTGGATGATGATGGGCTTCATGGTGGTCACGGCCGTGCTCGTGGTGAGCTTCGGCCGCCTCGGCGACATGTTCGGCCGTGTCCGCATGTTCAACATGGGCTTCGCGGTCTTCTCGCTGTTCTCCATCCTGTTGTCGGTCAGCTGGCTGCAGGGCACGGCCGCGGGCTGGTACCTGGTCATCATGCGGATCCTGCAGGGCATCGGCGGCGCGATGCTCTTCGCCAACTCCAGCGCGATCCTCACCGACGCCTTCCCCGCCAACCAGCGCGGCATGGCCCTGGGCCTCAACCAGGTCGCGGGCATCGCGGGCAGCTTCATCGGCCTCGTCCTCGGCGGCGTCCTCGGCCCGGTCGGCTGGCGCTGGGTGTTCCTCGTCTCCGTGCCGTTCGGCATCATGGGCACCGTCTGGTCCTACCTCAAGCTCAGGGAACTCGGTGTCCGCAAGCCCGCCAAGCTCGACCTCGGGGGCAACGTCACCTTCGCGGCCGGCCTGATCGCGGTCCTCGTCGGCATCACCTACGGCATCCAGCCGTACGGCGGCCACGTCATGGGCTGGACGAGCCCGCTGGTGCTCACGCTGATCATCGGCGGCATCGCCGTCCTCGCGGCCTTCTGCGTCATCGAGACCAAGGTGGCCGACCCGATGTTCCGCCTCTCCCTGTTCCGGATCCGCCCGTTCACCGCGGGCAACGTGGCCGCGCTGCTGTCCGGCCTCGGCCGCGGCGGCCTGATGTTCATCCTGATCATCTGGCTCCAGGGCATCTACCTGCCGTTGCACGGCTACAGCTTCGAAGACACCCCGCTGTGGGCGGGCATCGCGATGCTCCCGCTGACCGTGGGCTTCCTCGCGGCGGGCCCCGTCTCCGGGTACCTGTCCGACCGCTTCGGCGCCCGCCCGTTCGCGACCGGCGGGATGGTGCTCGCGGCCGCGAGCTTCGTCCTGCTCGAGATCTTGCCGGTGAACTTCGACTACGTCGGGTTCGCGCTGATCCTCTTCCTGAACGGCGTCGGCATGGGCCTGTTCGCCGCGCCGAACCGGGCCGGCATCATGAACTCGCTGCCCGCCGACCGGCGCGGCGTCGGCGCCGGCATGTCGGCGACCTTCCAGAACTCGGCCATGGTGCTGTCGATCGGCATCTTCTTCAGCCTGATCATCCTGGGCCTGTCCGACTCGCTGCCGTCCCACCTGTACGCGGGCCTCACCGCGCAGGGCGTACCCGCCGCCGACGCGTCCCGGCTGGCGCACCTGCCGCCGACCGCGGTCATGTTCGCGGCGCTGCTCGGCTACAACCCGATCCAGATGCTGCTCGGCTCGACGCTCAGCCACCTGCCGGCCAGCCACGTCGCCTACCTGACGGGTCATTCCTTTTTCCCTAGCCTGATTTCCGGTCCGTTCCAGAGCGGCCTGCAAGTCGCGTTCGACTTCTCGATCGCGGCCTGCCTCATCGCGGCGGTCGCCTCGCTGCTGCGCGGCAAGCACTACGTGCACGAGCTGCACAGCGAGCCCGCGCGGCCCGCTCAGCCCGCGGCCGTCGCCGGGGTGGCGGCGGGCGCGGCGGCAGTGCCGGCCGAGGCTGGCGGCCTGGCGCGGGCCGCCATCGCCGAGGAAATCGAGGAGTCCGCCGAACGAAGGCTCGCTTCGCCCGAGCCCGCCACCCGCTACCGCAAGGCGCGGTAACCCCCGTCCCCGGTACGCACAAGTACCGGACCCGGGCAGGCGGCCAGCCCCGCGACGAGTGGAGGGCTGGCCGCC
>DASWAE010000042.1:0-57012 GCA_036391275.1 Trebonia sp. | reverse complement strand
GCGGCGGTCGGCCTGGCGGCGCAGGGCCTCCTCCTCGGCGCGGTCGATGTCGCCGGCCAGCCCGGCCGCCCGGTCGCGGGCGGCCGCGGCGGTTTCGTCCTCCACCTCGGCCTGGCGGGCGACGGCGCGCAGCGCCTCGAGCCGCCCCGCCTGTGCCTGTCGTTCCTGGCCCGCGGCGCGCAGCGCCTCCGGGCCGGCGCCGGCCCGCAGCTGCGCGATCTCGGGCGTGACCGACTCAAGCTCCTGCCGCCTGCGCATGGCGTCGCCGCGGCGGCGCTGCTTGTCGGCGAGCCGCTCCGTCTCGCGCTGCGCGGCCAGCGCGGCATCCAGCTCCGACTTCCTGACCTCGACGAGCGCGGCGGCGGCGGCGCACTCTCCCGCGGCCTTCGCCGTGAGTCTCGCCGCCCAGGCGGCCTGCCAGGCGAGCGGCGCGGCGCCGTGGCGCTCACCGGGCAGGGCTGTCCCTGGCGGGTCAGCGGCGACGGGGCCGGCGGGGTCAACCCACTCGTCCGGCACGGCAGTGCCGGCGGCCTGGGCAATCCGGTGCACGAGGTTGCCAACGTCCTCGCGGGCCGCGGCGACCTCCTTGTCGGTGGTGCGGCGGCGGTCGGCGAGCCAGTCCTCTACCCGGCTGAACCGGTCGGTGCCGAAAAGCTGCTGCAGGAGCGCCTCCTTCTCCTGCGCCTTCGCGTGCAGGAACTGGGCGAACTGGCCCTGCGGCAGCAGCACGACCTGGAAGAACTGCTCGGCGGACATGCCCATCAGCTCGGTGATCTCCCGGTCGGCCTCGCCGACCCGGGTCGACCTCGCGGCCCAGCCGCCGTCCGGTGCCCGCTCCTCGAGGCGGACCGACGCCTGCTCCTTAGTACGCCCGGTGCCCGACTTCTTCTGACGCTCCTGCTCCGGCCGCCGGGTGATGCGCAGCCGGCGGCCGCCGAGCGTCGCCTCGAGCTCTACCTCGGTCGCGGTCCCCGGCGCGGCGTGGTCCGAGCGCAGCCGCCTGGCCGTGCCGCGCTCGCCGGGTACCCGGCCGTACAGGGCGAACGCGATGGCGTCGAGCAGCGTCGTCTTGCCCGCGCCCGTCTCGCCGTGCAGCAGGAACAAGCCGTCGAGGTCGTCGAAGACGACCGTCTCGGTGCCGGCGAACGCGCCGAAGGCCGTCACCCGCAGGCGGTGCGGGCGCATCTCAGCGCTCGCCGGCCGCGTGGGCCAGCCGGACCGCGGTGAACGCGGCGCCGAGCAGCTCACGTTCCCGTCCGCTCGGGTCGCTGTTGCGCACGTGCCTGACGAACTCGGCCGCCACCGCCATGTCGTCACGCCCGCTGACCCGCTCGCGGTAGCTGCGCTGGCCGGCGGGCATCCCCTCCGGCTTGAACTCGAGCGTGAGGATGTGCGGGAAACGGCGGCGCAGCCGCTCCATCGCCCCCTCGGGCCGCGCGGTGTCGGTCAGCGTCACCGCGAGGAAGTCGCCGGCGTGCGCGTCGTGCTCATCCGCGGTGAGCAGGTCATCGAGGCGTCCGGACAGCTCGGCGAGCCGCCGGTAGACCGGGGCGGGCACCCATTCGGCGCTCGCTGTCCCGTCGGCGCCGACCTCGACCAGCCAGCTCCCCTTCTGGTGGTCTTTCTCGGAGAACGAGTAGGGCAGCGGCGAGCCCGCGTAGCGCAGGTGGTTCGCAAGCACCTGGCGGCCGTGCAGGTGGCCGAGCGCGACGTAGCCGAACCCGTTGAACACGGCCGCCGGCGCGTAGCCGATGCCGCCCACTGAGATGTCCCGCTCGGACCCGCTCGCCTGCCGCCGGGCGCTGTCCGCGCGCTCGGCGTCGTCCCGGCCGCCGGCCACCCACGCGTGCGCGAGCACGACGGTGCGGGCCGCCCCGCGGGCCGCGGCGTCGGCCCGGATAAGCCCAAGGGCAGCACGCAGAACGGAGGCGTGGCTGCGCGGCCCGCTCCCCTGCTCCGCCCCCGCCGGTACCGCCCCGGCAGGCTCCGCCCCAGGCGGCGCGACGCCGGGTAGCCCGAGCGCCGGCTCCAGGTAAGGGACGCCGTAGACGGCGACCTGGCCGTGGCCGTCATGCAGCAGCACCGGGTCGGCCAGCGCTTCCGGCCTGGTCCGCAGGTGCACGCCCGCCGCGTCGATCAGCGCGCTGTTGACGCCGAGCCGACGGGCCGAGTCGTGGTTGCCGCTGATGACCACCACCCGGGCGCCGGCCGCGCGGAGCCGCGCCAGGGCATCCTCGTACAGGGCCACCGCGTCGAGCGACGGGATGGCCCGGTCGTACACGTCGCCGGCGACGAGCACGGCGTCCACTCGCTCGGACCGTACCGTCGCGACGAGGTGATCGAGGAACGCGGCCTGCGCCTCCCGCAGGTCGGCCCGGTGAAGGGACCGCCCGAGGTGCCAGTCGGAGGTGTGCAGGAACCGCATGACACGGACGTTAGCGAACCCCCCCGACATTCGGTCCCCGCATCGCCGCGCTGACCGCGCCGTGGTCAGGCGGTGTACCGCCAGGGTTCGTTGGTGTAGGTGCGGCCGGTTGGCGTGGTCCACACATGCCATCCCGGCCTGGGCTGGGTGACCGACCAGCCGGGCATCTGCTTGACCTGGTGGCACCGGCGGGAGCGCGCCCCGGCGTTGCACGCGTCGGTCACGCCGCCCTTGTCCTACGGGACCGCACGGCCAGCCGCCGACCGCCGGGCAGGGTCAGCACCCATGACCCCGGCGTGCCGCGAGTGAAGGCCCAGGCACCGGGCGGGGCCGGCCGGGCGCGGCGGGACGCCCGCCGGCGGCTGGTCCGCTTGTGCCGCGAGGAAGGCGGGCGATGCCGGACCCGGTGGCGTACCCGTGCTCGTCCACCACGATGATTTCCCAGCAGGAGCGGGGCGAGCGGGCTGCCGCGACGGCGAGGTCGCGAGCGAGGGCGGGGTCGAAGGGACCGAGCAACCGGTTATCCCCGGCCCGTTCGGCGCGTTGTTGCAGGGTAGCCAGCGGCACCGTCACCTCCGCCAGCGGCGGGGGCGCCACTGGCGGGTCCGCTGGCTCGCCGGACACGGCCGGGCGGCCACCGGGGCGGCCAGCGTCTGCGCCGGGGCCGCCTGCGTCTGGGCCGAAGCCGCGGGGCGGCTGAGCGGCCGGTCCGCGGCTGTCGTCCGGCCGGGGATCGCGGGACGGGCCTGGGCCGCCCTCGCTGCCCCCGTCATCGCCGGGGACGCCGCCGTCGCCGGGGCCACCGCCGCCATCGCCTGCGTCATCCTGGCCGGCGCCAGCGCTCCCTTCGGTGTCGGCGCTTGAGGCAAACGCGATCCGCTCCAGGGCGCTGAGCCCGTTGAGCAGGTCGGTGTAGGCCAGTGCCTCCAGGGTGCTGGCAGCCTGGCGCGCAGCGCGGCGAGCTTGCCCGCGGCCGCCCACGACTCCAGGGCCGCCCACTGCCGGGCGATCCCGACGAGCGCGTCGGTCTCCGCCCTGTCATATAGGTCATCGGGGCCGGCGGCGCCCTCCAGGGCAGCCGCGAGGGCCGCGGACGGGACCGCCGTGGCCCACGTCCCGCCGTGATTGAAGCCGGCGGTACCTGACCCCGTGCGGAACCCGGGCGGCCCGGGCAGGCCGGGGTCCCGGCCGGGCGTCCTGCCCTGCCAGGATCCGTCGGCTGCCTGCCACCCCATCGGCGCACTCCGTTCGATCAAGTTGATCTTTTAATGTGTTCAATCAAATGCTAGTACGGGCCGCCGACATTCGGGGCAGCGCACTGAGCGCCTGCTCATGGTGGCGGCGGGGGTGGCGGCGCGCGGCAGGTGGCGAGTGGCGGCGGGCGGCGAGTGGCGAGTGGCGGCGGCGGGCGGCGGCGGCGGGCGGCTGACCGGCGGGGGACGGCTGACCGGCGGGACGGGCGGATGGTTGCGGCAACGGGCCGGTTATAGGCGGCTGGTTGCGGCAACGGGCCGGCGACAGGCGGCTGGTTGCCGCAACCATCGCCCCGGGGCCGGCGAGTAAGGCGCCCGGTTTGAACCACATCGACGCCGGCCTCGTTCAGGTAGATGAGAGGCCGCCGCCCGCGCCGTCGCGCTGATCCAGGCCTGGCCGGTGACGGCCCCGGCCAGGCCGGCTCGGTCACCGGCCACTTCCGCGTTGACGTTCCCGGCTAGGACCGGCAAGGAGCACCTGCGGACATGACACGCGCGGACACCAACAGGAACAGTGCGGGAGAGCGGCGTCCGAGCACTTGGTCGCCCGGCCTCAAGGTGCCGGCGCACACGCTGTGGCTGCCGCTCGGCAGCGACAAGTCACTCCAGGAGATAGGCGCGCGGGCCGTACTCAAGGTCCTCGGCACGGGAACGCCGGAGGACCGCCTCGAGAAGTTCGCGCGCGTGATCAGGACCGGGACCAAGAGCTCACGCGACCGGGGCGCGATGATGGGCGGGCTCATCTTCTTCCCCGATTACCAGCGGCTGCCGCCGATCGCGACCGTGGATGTCTTCGGTTACCACGCCGACGAGCCGGGCAAGCCCAGCTCGCTGGACGTCTTCCGCGAGCATTTCGGCACGCCCGGCACGCCCGGCGCGGACATGGCCGGCCCGGTCGAGGTGACCGGCCTGGAACTGCCCGCCGGGCCCGCCATCAGGTTCCACCGCCGCTTCCTGCCGGAGCAGTGCCCGGACCCGGTCGCCTACCACTGGGAAGAAGTCGTGTTCACGGTCCGCCCGCCGCAGATCAGCGACTCCGTCGTGGTGACGATCTCCTGGGTCGAGGCCAGGTTCTCCGAGGCGCTGATCGACGCCGCCGACGCCATGGCGCCGACCCTGGCGATCAACCTCGACGGCGCCTGACGGCAGCGCACCCAGGCCGGGCCACCGGGCGGCCCACGGCATCGCGCTCAGAAAAGTCGTTAGCTCGGGAAATGAATTAAGTCTTCGCGGTGTTGCTGTCGTTTGGCGTGGGGTGGGCCGAGTGACCCGGACCACAGGATCCGGGTCACTCGGGGCGGGAACGATGCGACGCGGAGAGGCATGAGCGACAGCGGAACTCGGCACGATGAGGTGCAGCCGGCGGGCGAGGCGCGCTGGATACGGCGACTGGCGGCGTACTGCTGGCGGTTCAAGCGGGACGTGGTCATCTCGCTTGGCGGGGCCGTCGTGTACACGGTGACGGCCCTGCTGATCCCGCTGCTGCAGCGGTCGATCATCGACAACGTCATCGTCACGCGGCGTGATTCTGTCTGGCCGCTCGCGATCGCGCTCGCCGCCGCCGCCATCGCCGGGTTCATCGGCGTCTACCTGCGCAGGTACCGCGGCGGGAAGATGGCGCTCGACGTACAGCACACCATGCGGACCGAGCTGTTCGAGTCGCTGTCCGGGCTTGACGGGGCGCGGCAGGACGAGATCCACACCGGGCAGCTCGTCGGCCGGTCGATCTCCGACATCAACATGGTGCAGGGGCTGCTGCAGTGGGTGCCGCTGATCCTCGGCAGCCTGCTGCTCTTCGTCTTCTCGATGGTCATCATGATCACCCTGTCGCCGCTGCTTTCGCTCGTCGCGCTCGCGGTCGCCCCGGCGCTGTGGCTGATCGCGCAGGCCTCGCGCAAGCGGCTGTTCCCGGCCAGCTGGCACGCGCAGCAGGTGGTCGGCGACGTCGCCGGGATCGTCGACGAGGCGATCGGCGGGGTCCGCGTGGTCAAGGGGTTCGGCCAGGAAGAGCAGGAGATGGAGCGGATGGAGGGGGCGAGCAGGCAGCTGTTCGGCTCCCGGCTCCGGATGATCCGGCTCACCGCCAGGTACAACCCCGCGCTGACGGCGCTACCGAACCTGGGCCTCGTCGGCGTGCTCGCGCTCGGCGGCTGGCTGGCCATCCGCGGCGATGTCACGCTCGGCACCTTCCTCGCCTTCTCCAGTTACCTCGCGCAGCTGACCGGGCCGGTGCGGATCCTGACCAGCCTGGTGACCATCGGGCAGGAGGCGCGCGCCAGCGTCATCCGGGTGTTCGAGGTCATCGACTCCAAGCCGACGATCACCGACAAGCCGGACGCGGCCGAGCTGCCCGCGGACGCGAACGGCATCGAGTTCGACGACGTCAAGTTCGGCTACGTGCCGTCGCAGCCGGTGCTGCGCGGCCTGTCGCTGACCGTCCGGCCCGGCGAGACCGTCGCGGTCATCGGGCCGTCGGGCTCGGGCAAGTCCACGCTGTCCCTGCTGCTGCCGCGGTTCTACGACGTGCGCGGCGGCGCGGTGCGGATCGGCGGGCACGACGTGCGCGACGTCACCCAGCAGTCGCTGCGGTCCGCGATCGGCATGGTGATGGAGGAGTCCTTCCTGTTCTCCGACACGGTCGCGGCCAACGTCGCCTACGGCCGCCCCGACGCCACCAGGGAGCAGGTGATCGCGGCGGCGCGGGCCGCCGAGGCGGACGAGTTCATCCGCGAGCTGCCCGACGGCTACGACACCGTGGTCGGTGAGCAGGGGCTCACCCTGTCTGGCGGGCAGCGGCAGCGGGTGGCGCTCGCCCGGGCGCTGATCACCAACCCGCGGCTGCTGCTGCTCGACGACGCCACCTCCGCGGTCGACCCGCGGATCGAGGCGGAGATCCACGCCACGCTGCACCGGGTGATGGCCGGGCGGACCACGCTGCTCATCGCGCACCGCAAGTCCACGCTGAACCTCGCCGACCGGATCGCCGTGCTCACCGCCGACGGCCGGGTCGCCGACGTCGGCACCGACAAGGAGCTCAGCCAGCGCTGCGAGCTGTACCGGGTGCTGATCACCGGGCCGGGTGAGGGCGTCGAGGGCGCGGACGCGGGCGAGCTGCCCGGCGCCGACAGCCCCGCCGCGGCGGGCACCGGCGGCGCGGGAGGCCCTGTCGCGGTGAGCAGGGCCACGTCAGGCGCTGGGACGGGACCGCTCACCGTCGTCGGCTCCGCCGGGCAGGGGAACTCCGGGCGGGACGAGGAACCACGCCCTCGTTCGGGGGCTGGCTATCAGGACGTGGCGGCTGCCCGTGCGCTGACCGCGGCGCCGGCCATCGGACGCGCCGCCGCCGCGGCGGGGCGCGGCGGGCGGGGCGGCCGCGGCGCGGGGGCCGGCGGGCACATGGACGGGATGATCGGCTCTGTGCCGCCCAGCCCCGAATTGCTCGCCAAGGTCGAGGCGCTGCCGCCGGTCAAGGACGAGCCGCGCGTCGACCTCGCGCGGGCGCGGGCCGCCGACCACCGCTTCACGCTGCGGCGGCTGCTCGCGCCGATCGCGGTGGCGCTGATCGCCGGGCTGGTGCTCGACGGGCTTGACGCCGCCGCCAACCTGGCGCTGCCCGCGCTGGTGCGCGGCGGGATCGACTCGGGCGTGCAGGCGAAGGCGTTCCACTTTGTCATCGTGATGGCGCTGGCGGGGCTCGCCATCGTGTTCGGCGACTGGGTGGTCAACGCCGCGGAGACGATGGTGGTCGGGCGGAACGGGGAGCGGCTGCTCTACACGCTGCGGGTCAAGCTGTTCGCGCAGCTGCAGCGGCTCGGGCTCGACTTCTACGAGCGGGAGCTCAACGGCCGGATCATGACCAGGATGACCAGCGACGTGGACGCGCTGTCCACGTTCCTGCAGACCGGGCTGGTGACGATGATCAGCTCGCTGCTGACCTTCGCCGGGGTGCTCGCGGCGATGCTGGTGATCAACCTGCGGCTCGGGCTGCTCGTGCTGGCGATCGTGCCGGTGCTCGCCGCGGTGACCGTGGTGTTCCGGCTGAAGTCGTCGCGGGCCTACACCGAGGCGCGCGAGCGGATCTCCGTGGTCAACGCGGACCTGGCGGAGAACGTGGCGGGGCTGCGCGTCACCCAGGCGTTCCGCCGGGAGGGCACCAACCGGGACCGGTTCGCGGGCCGCTCGTTCGCCTACCGGGAGTCGCGGCTGCGGGCGCAGCGGTACATCGCGCTGTACTTCCCGTTCGTGCAGTCGCTGTCCACCCTCGCCTCGGCGCTGGTGCTGGTGGTGGCGGTCGGCCAGGTGCGGTCCGGCGCGCTGTCGGTCGGCGCGCTGATCGCCTACCTGCTGTATATCGACATGGTGTTCGCGCCGATCCAGCAGCTGTCGCAGGTGTTCGACGGGTACCAGCAGGCGTCGGTCGGCCTGGCACGGATGAAGGACCTGCTGCGGCTGCACACGTCCACCCCCTCGGCCGCGCCCGACGACGTGGTGCCGGTGCCCGCGGCCGGCTTCCGCGGCGAGATCACGCTGCGGGACGTCCGGTTCGCGTACACCACCGGTTCTCTTTTCAGCGGGGCGGACGAGAACGCGCGGGCGGGCGAGGCCATCTCCGGTGTCTCGTTCACCATCGCGCCGGGCGAGACGGTGGCGCTGGTCGGGCAGACCGGCGCGGGCAAGTCCACCATCGTGAAGCTGATCGCGCGGTTCTACGACGTGACCGGCGGCGCTGTCCTGGTGGACGGCACCGACGTGCGGTCCTACGACCTGACGGAGTTCCGGCACCGGCTCGGCGTGGTGCCGCAGGAGGCGTACCTCTTCAGCGGCACGGTGGCGGACGCGATCGCGTACGCGCGGCCTGGCGCGTCGGCTTCGGACATCGAGGCCGCAGCGCGGGCGGTCGGCGCGCACGAGATGATCACGCGGCTGCCCGGCGGGTACGACCACGAGGTCGGCGAGCGGGGCCGGAACCTGTCCGCGGGGCAGCGGCAGCTGATCGCCCTGGCGCGGGCGGAGCTCGCCAGCCCGGACATCCTGCTGCTCGACGAGGCGACGGCCGCGCTCGACCTGGCCTCGGAGGCGGCGGTGAACGCGGCGACGGATCTTCTTGCCTCGCGGCGGACGACGATCGTGGTCGCGCACCGGCTGACCACGGCGGCGCGCGCCGACCGGATCATCGTGATGGACCACGGCCGCGTGGCCGAGACCGGCACGCACGACGAGCTGCTCGCGCGGGACGGCGTGTACGCCGGGCTGTGGGCCGCGTTCGTCGGCGAGACGGAGTACGCGGCGTAGCGCGCGGCCTGCACCGTCCGCAACCAGATAATGAGTTTGCGGCGGACCGGGCGGCTGGGACGATGACCGGGTGGCGTTGCCGACGGTGAGTTACCTCGTGTGTGCCAGCCAGCGCAGTGGCACTGAGTTGCTGTGCCGCGGCCTAGCGGCCACGGGCGTCGCCGGCCGCCCCCAGGAGTACTTCCTGGCCGAGGATCCCGCCAAGCTGCCGGACTGGGGGTTCTGGGAGGAGGGGCCATACGCTGCCGGTCATGACGTGGGTGGCAGGGAGAGCTACCTGGCCCTGGTGTACCGGCTTGGCACTACTCCCAACGGCGTGTTCGGTGCCAAGATCCACTGGAACTGCCTGCGATGGGCGCTGGCGAAGTTCGCTGAGCTGCCCCGTTTCGCCGGCCTGGACCGGGTCGCGATCCTCCGCACGGCGTTTCCCGACTTGCGGGTCATCGACGTCAAGCGACGTGACCGCGTCCGCCAGGCGGTCTCCTGGGCGCGGATGGCCCAGGACGGGAGGTGGGTCGACCCCGTCGGCGAGCCGGAGCCCTTGTGGCCGCCGCCCGCGGGCCCGCCGCGCTACGACTACGAGCTGATCGCCGCCCTCGAGGCCCTGATCGCCGAGAGCGAGACGGCGTGGCGCCAGCTGTACCACGAGCTTGGGCTGACGCCCTATCAGGTCGTCTACGAGGAGCTGAGCAGCCCAGGCGGCTACGAGCAAGCGATCGGGGGCGTGCTGGCCCATCTCGGACTCGGTGATTACCAGGGCACCATTCCGGCCCCCCGGACGCGCCGCCAGTCCAACGACCTGAACGAGGCCTGGGTAGCCGCCTACCTCGCGGACAAGGCGGCCCGCGCAGCGCACTAAGGACTCGTCGCGCAGCCAGAAGATGTCCAGGGCGTCTTGTCCCTGGCGGTCAGTTCTCCGTAGGAGAAGGCGCGGAACCGCTTTGATCTTCCCTCGAATGGGGACACCTCCCGTCCCCACGTCACCGAACCAAAGATTGGGGCTCGTGGGGTTTGTGTTGGCAGGGTGGCGGGAGGGACGGACTTCCCAGGGGTGCCGCCGCCGGCCCGGATGGTTGGGCAAGAGGAAGAGGGGCTAAAGGAGGGCGGGGTTAGTCGAGGGGCGGGAGGGAGGGGCCCTGGAGAAGGGCGCCGCCGTCGATGGGGTAGACGCCGCCGGTCATGAAGCTGCCGGCGCTTGACGCGAGGAGCAGGGCCAGGCCGCGGATCTCCGACGGGTCGCCCATCCGGCCCAGCGGGATCACCGCCTTCCACATGTCCTCGTTGCTCGCGCCGGTCGGGGTCGCGTTGTCCGCCGCCCTGGCGTTGCCCGTGCTGGCGTTGCCTGTGCTGGCGTTGCCCGTGCTGGCGTTCGCCGTGCGGTTGGCGCTGCCCAGGTTGGTCTTGAACGGGCCGGGGGCGATCGCGTTCACCCGGACGCCCCAGCGGGCCAGGTCGTGGGCGGCCTGCTTGGTGAAGTTGACGACGGCGGCCTTCGCGATCGTGTACGAGTACGGGGTGTAGGGATCGTTGCGGAGGCCCGCGGTCGAGGCCGTGGTGACGATCGAGCCGGAGCGCTGCCGCTTCATGTGCCTGGCCGCGGCCTGCACCGTGTAGACGACCCCGTGCATGTTCACGTCGATGAGCGCCTTGTAGGCGGCCATGTCCATGTCGTCGAGCCAGCCCTCGGGCAGCAGCGGCGGGCGGCCGCGGGCGATGCCCGCGTTCGCGAAGACGATGTCGATCTTGCCGTGGCTGGCAACGACGCTGTCAACGAGGTCGCTGACGGCCCGCGCGTCACTGACGTCCACGCCCCGGCCGGTGACGAGCGCCGGACCCTTCATGCCACCGGTCGCCGAGACGCCGCGGCCGGGCGGTTCACGCCCGGCCGCGAGCCCGGCCGCGCCGAGCGACCTGACCGCCTGCTCCAGGGCCTCGTTGTCCCAGTCGGCGATGACCACGTTCGCGCCCGCCTGGACCAGGATCTCGGCGAACGCGTAGCCGAGGCCGGACGCTCCGCCCGTGACCAGCGCCACCTTGTCACGGACGGAGAACAGGTCATCGACAACACTCATCAGGCGGCTCGCCGCCGCTTGAAGAAGCGCTCGCGGTTCACCTTCGGGATGGTGACCGCCGCGACGAGCGCGGCGCCGTAGAAGATCTGCTGGTAGTAGGTCTGCGCGCCGAGCAGCTCAAGTCCGGCCGTGCCCGTCGCCAGGAAGTAAACCGCGATGAGGGCGCCGAGCGCGTTGATGCGGCCCGGCTTGATGGCGGTCGCCCCGAGGAAGACCGCGGCGAAGGCGGGCAGGATCAGGGCGCTGCCCGCCGTCGGGTCCACCGTGCCGTTGCTGCCCGCGTAGGCGATGCCCGCGAGGGCGGCGATGCCCGCGCCGAGGATGTAGGCCCAGGACCGCTGGCGGTTGACCCGCACCCCGCTCAGCCGCGCCACCTCGCGCGACTGCCCGATCACGAGGGCCCGCTGGCCGGTCGGGGTGAAGCTGAGCACGTACCAGACGACCAGGAAGATCGCCAGGCCGTAGTAGAACACCAGCGGGATCGACAGGAAGTCGTAGGTGAAGATCCAGTTCGACAGGTTGGTCGAGACGATCCCGACGCTGTTGCTACCGGAGACGATGTAGATGGCGCCCTGCGCGATCGTCATCGTGCCGAGCGTCACGATGAACGGGTCGTTGTCGAAGAACACCACGAACAGGACGTTGACCAGGCCGACGATCACTGCCGCGCCGATCCCCGCCAGGCAGGCGAGCAGGACCGGCCAGTGGTGCTGCACGTTGAGCACGGCCAGGGTCATCGCGGCCAGGCCGAGCGAGGAGCCGAGCGACAGGTCGACGAAGTCGCCCACGACCGTCGGCAGCAGCACGGCCATTACCAGGATGAACAGCGGCGCCTGGGAGCCGAGGATGTTGGAGAGGTTGCCGATCGAGAGGAAGGTCTTGGGCAGGTCGATCCCGAACACGGCGATCATCACCGCGAACACGATGAGGATCGCGTACCGCTGGAGTCCCGTGCGCCACAGCGAGGTTCCGGACCGCTCCGCGCGACGCTCCTCCTGCCGTGCCTGGTCGACTGGAGCTGGCGCGGTCATCTGTTGTCCTCCCTCGTCTGCCGCAATGCCGCGGCACTGATTGCCTCTTCGGTCAGCTCGTCTCCGGTGAGCGTGGCGGTGTGCCGCCCCTGGGTGACGACGATCACCCGGTCGCAGACCTCCGCGAGCTCACCGAACTCCGTTGTCACCCACAGCACCGCCATGTGATGCAGGGCGGCGGCTGATTTCACGAAACGGTAGATGTCACGCCTGGCGCCCACGTCGACGCCCTGCGTCGGCTCATGGAGCAGCAGCAGCCGCGGCCGGGCGAGCAGCCACTTCGCGACCAGGGCCTTCTGCTGGTTACCGCCGGAGAACGTCGAGACGACGTTCTGCGCCCGCGGCGGCCGGATGAGGAACCGGCCGATGGCCTCGCGCGCGAGGGCGATGAGCTCGCCGCGGCGGAAGATGCCGCGCCGGTAGTGCTCGCGTTCCACGAGCATGACGATATTCTCCCACAGCGTCAGCTCCTGGCTCAGGCCGAGCACCCCGCGGTCGGCGGGGACGAGGGCGATGCGCTCTCGCACGCTGCGCGCCGGGCTGAGGCGGCCGATGTCGATGCTCTCGGCGCCAAGGCGCAGCACGCCGAAGCCGGCCGGCCGCGCGCCGAACAGCAGGTACGGCAGTTCCTCGGCGCCGGAGCCGATGAGCCCGGCCACGCCGAGGATCTCCCCGGCGCCGATCTGGAACGACAGGTCGCGCAGCCGCTCGTCGGTCAGGTGCTCGACGAGCACGTTCTCGCCCGCCGCGGCCGAGTCTCCCGCGGACTCCATCGCTGCCACCGTCAGCGCGACCGCTTGCTGGTCTTCGACCGGTGTGGTTTCCGCCGGAACGCTCTCGCCCGGGCGGGCCGGCGCCCCGACGATGAGGTCGACCAGCTGCTCCTCGGGCATGTCGGCCGTTACCCCCTCGCCGACGACCCGGCCGTCCCGCAGCACGACGACGCGGTCGGTGATCGCGCGGACCGCGGCCAGGTCGTGCGAGACGAACAGCACCGCCGCCCCCTCGGCCACGACGGTCCTGATGAGGTCGAAGAGCCGGTCGATTTCCGCCTCGGGAAGGAACACGGTGGGCTCGTCGAGCACGAGCACCGAGTGCTTGTAGCCGCTGCGCGTGCGGTACCGGCGGAGGTCTTCCGCGGCCCGGACGATGGCCAGCCGCGCCTGGTCGACCGGTGCCAGGTCGCCCGTCCGCCGGTCGAGGTCGAGCTTGACGTCGTAGCGGTCGAGCACGGCCGCGCCGGCCCGGTGCTCCGCGATCCAGTTGATCGGCTCCCACGAGCTCAGGCCGCCGCCGATGCGCTGGCCGAGCGTCAGGTTCTCCAGGACGCTGAGCCCGCCCGCGAGCGCCAGGTTCTGGTACACGAAGCTGAGCCCGATCTGGCTTGCCTGGCCGGGGGCGAGCGGCAGCGCGATCTCCTCGCCGCCCACCAACAGGCGCCCGCCGGGTTCCGGGTCGTACACCCCGGCCAGGATCTTCACCAGCGTCGACTTGCCCGAGCCGTTCTGCCCGAGCAGCCCCACCACCTCGCCGTGACCGATGCGCAGGTCCACCTGGTCCAGTGCCCGGTTGCTGCCGAAATCCTTGGAGATGCCGTGCAGCTCAACCGCGGCCGCAGCGGCTGACTGCTCGCCGGGCACGGGAGGTTCCTGCAGGCTGACGCGCTTGTCTGGCTCGCCTGGCGTCTCGCTGTCCGTTACCGGCAACGCACGCCTCCGTTCTGTGATGTCGGGACTGGCCGTTAAGCGGGGCAAGCAGCCCGGGGCGAAGATTCCGCTCCGGGCTGCTGCCCGCGTTCAGGACCGTTATGTCGTTGTCAGGCTTTTCCGACCATCGCGCCGTTCAGCGTCGACGCCGCGTGCAGCGCGCTGCCCGACAGGGCGGGCAGCCCGAGCAGGTCGCGGAAGCCGTTGACCCAGTCGTCGCCGAACCCGCCGGTGTTCAGGACCTCGACCGCGTTGTCCGGGGTGATGATCCGGTCCGGGCCGATGGCCTTGTCGTACGGGATCGGGGGCAGCTTCTCCATGCCGCGGGCGGCCTGCAGGAACAGCAGGTAGCCGGTCCACGGCGGCGACTCGCTGACGTCGCTCTGGATGATGTCCTTGCCCGGGCTCGCGGTCTGCAGCTGGACGAACGGGGTACCGCCGCCGAAGGCGAGGTACGTCTTCACGTTGGTGCGGTGCGCGGCCTGGATGCCCGCGAGCACGTAAGTCAGCTCGCCCGCGTAGTCGGGGAACAGCACGTTCACGTCCGGGTGCTGCAGCAGCTGCGAGGTCACCGTGCTGGCGATCTGCGTCTGCCATTGCGGCACCTCGACGTTCACCGCGGACAGGGTGCACTTCGGGCAGTCCTTCGCCAGCTCGGCCTGGATCGCGTCTTCCTCGATCGCCGTGGCGGGCCCGGTCGCGGTCGACGTGATCGCGATGGCGTTGAACGGCTGGCCGTTGTGCTGCGCGATCGCCTGCTCGGTCGCCAGCTTGGCGTCGAGCGCGTAGGGGTCATCGGTGTTGTAGGTGGTCCCGGCCCGCTGGTCCATGTCCGGGGTGCCGCCGTAGACGCCCACCACGATGCCGGCCTTCTGGGCCTGGGCGATCGCCGGCGCGTTCTGCGACGGGTCCATCGCGCAGCCCATGATGACCGCCGCGTATCCCTGGTGGATCGCGTTCTCGATCGCGGTGTTGTGCTCGGCCGGGGAGCCCTGGTTGTTGAAGATCGTCGGCACCATGCCCGAGGCCTTGGCGATGTCCGAGGCGGCCTGCGCGATCTCCTCGCACGCGGCGAGCGCGCTGACGCCCGGAATGATCATGATCTTCTTCCCGGCCAGGTTCGCGATGCTCGGGATCTTGCCGCCGTAGTTCGGCCCGTAGTCGCTGAAGTTCGGCGTCGCCGCGTACTTGTTGACGTCGGCCAGCAACGCGGAGACGCCCGCTCCTGACGACGCCGCGCTGCCCGACGCGCTCCCGCTCGCCGCCGCGCTGCTGGCCGGCGCGCTGCTTGAAGTACTGCTCGAGGAGCAGGCCGCGAGCAGCAGCGCCGCGCCCACCGCCAGGCCCCCGAATACGGCCCGCGCCGCCCGGGGATTCCGTCTGCTTATCCTGTCCATGCGCCCTCGCATTTGCATCCAGGGTCCACCACTCTGCCCCACAGAGTTGTTGGAAGCCCAAGGGATTGTCAACACGCGGGTTAACAAGAATGGGTCTCGCTTCGGTCTCTATCGCCGGACCAGCAGCGGAGCACGGCGCATGTTGTCTCCGCGGCACATAGCCGGCCCCGATCTCCCGTCAATAGGTCCACGGGATTCATTTACCGTTCTTATGAGCCGCATCAATACCACAGATTTCCCGGTGCGAACTTGTGGGCAGGCACAGTCGCCTATGCTGTCGCGCTGACAATGAGGCATATTGTCAACAAGTTGCGCCGTATTTAGGCTGGCCTCATGCCAGCAGACACCACCCTGGAGCGGGGGCGCCCGCTCACCGGCGCCGAGCTCCTGCACCGGGCCGACTGGATCAGGCTGCAGACGGTAGACCTGATCGCCCAGGCCGGCCTCGGCCACTACTCGTCCACGTTCTCCGCCGCGGAGCTCGTGGCCACCCTGTACTACCGCGCCCTGCGGCTGCGCCCGGGCGAGCCGCACTGGCCGGACCGGGACCGGTTCCTGCTCGGCAAGGGCCATGTGGCCACCGGGCTGTGGCCGGTGCTCGCGGACCTCGGCTACTACCCGCGCGACTGGCTCAAGCAGTTCGGCAAGGTCGGCTCGCCGCTGAACGACCACCCGAACATGAAGCTGGCGCCCGGCATCGACTTCTCCTCCGGCTCCCTCGGGCACAACCTGTCGGTCGGCGCCGGCATGGCGCTCGCGGCCCGGCTCACCGGCCGTGACTACCGGACGTTCGTGCTCACCGGTGACGGCGAACTGCAGGAGGGGCAGGTGTGGGAGGCCGCGATGGCCGCCTCGCACTACAAGCTGGGCAACCTGGTCGCGATCGTGGACGCGAACGGCTTCTCCGGCGCCGGGCCTACGTCGGCGGCGATGAACATCGAGCCGCTCGGCAAGCGCTTCGAGGCCTTCGGCTGGACGGTCCGGGAGATCGACGGCCATGACGCGCCCACCCTGCTGAAGACGTTCGACGAGCTGCCCGATCCTGGCAGTCATGAGCCGGTGGCGGTCATCGCCAGGACGCGGAAGGGCCACGGCGTCGACTTCATGGAGAAGCAGCCGCAGGCCTGGCACCTTGGCCTGCTCAACGCCGAGCAGTACGCCGATGTCGTAGCGGAGATCTCCGCCCGGATGGAGCTCGCCAATGGCTGAGAAGAAGATGGTCGATGTCTTCAGCGACATCGAGCGCGAGACCGCGATGACCGCGAACCCGGCCGGCTACGCGGTGACCGAGCTGGGCGCGCGGGACGAGCGGATCGTCACGCTGGCCGCGGACATGTCCAACACCGTCGCCGAGTTCATCGCGAAGTTCCCCGAGCGGTACATCGAGTGCGGCATCGCGGAGACGAACTCGGTGTCGCTCGCGGCCGGCCTGGCCAGCGCGGGGCTGATCCCGTACATCTACTCCATGTCGCCGTTCGGCATGCTCAAGACCTGCGAGCAGTGGCGCACCGACGTGGACTACAACCACCTGCCGGTCCGCCTCGTCGGCCGGCTGTCCGGGGTCGCGATGGGGTACTTCGGCACGTCGCACTACGCGGTCGAGGACATCGCGATCGCGCGGACGATGAACAACACCGTGGTGCTCTCCCCCGCCGACGCCGCGTCCTGCGTCAGCCTGATGATGTCCACCGCGGACCTGGAGGTCCCCGTCTACATCCGGATCGCCGAGGGCGTGGGGAAGGTCTACGACGAGGCGCCCGCGTACGAGTACGGCAAGTGGCCGCGGCTGCGGTCCGGCGGTGACGTCACGCTCATCGGGCACGGCATGGGCACCGGGCTGGCGGCGGCCGCCGCCGAGGCGCTTTACGAGCACGACAGCATCGAGGCGGACGTGTTCGACGCCGCCTACCTGCGGCCCTACGACGAGGCGGCGCTGCTGGCCAGCGCGCAGAAGACCGGGCGGGTGCTCACCATCGAGGAGCACAGCGTGGTCGGCGGGCTCGGCACGATCGTCGCGGAGACGGTGGCGCGCGCCGGCCTTGTCGTGCGCCTCGACCAGGTCGCGCTGCCGGACAAGGACCTCGAGGTCGGCGTGCCCGCCGAGCTGTACGAGTACTACGGCCTCACCCCGTCGAACGTGGCCGCCAAGGCCCGCAACCTGGTCAGGAGGTGACCATCGCAGATGACCACGAGGGAACCGCTGCTCGACCCGACCGGAGGCGGTGACCGGGGGACCAACACGTCCCTCGCGCCGCGCCCGCAGTCCCTGGCGGGGCTGACCGTCGGGCTGCTCGACAATGCCAAGCCGAACGGCGCGGTCGTCCTGCGGGCGATCGGCCGCGAGCTACAGGAGAGGTACGGCGTCCGGGAAGTCCGCATGTTCAAGAAGGGCTACTTCGGCACCCCGGTCGAAGAGTCCGTTATCCAGCAGATGCTGCACAACTGCGACTTCGCCATCGCCGCGATCGGTGATTGAGGCTCGTGCAGCGCGGCCAGTTTGGCCGACGGAATCCTGCTGGAGCGGGCCGGCATCCCCTCCGTCAGTGTCTGCACCACTGCCTTCAAGATCACCGCTGACGCCATGGCCAGGAACCTGGGGTTCCCCGGCTACCAGTACGTCACGCTGCAGCACCCGATCGCCTCGCGGACGGAAAAGGAGATCGACGAGCTGGTGCGGGACGCCCTCGCCGACATCCTCCGTGTGCTCGGCGCGGGCCTGACCTTCCGGGAGGCGCGTTGACGACGCCAGACGTTCCCGTCGTTGACGGCGCCGACATCCGGCGCGTGATCGAGTACTACTACGAGCAGGGCTGGACCGACGGCCTGCCCGTCATGCCGGTCACCGAGTCGTACCTGGACGAGTTCCTCGCCGTCACGGCCAGGGACCCGGACGAGGTGCTCATGCCGATGCCGCACCTGAACAAGAACCTGACGGTGCGGATCGCCGCGCTCAACGCGGCGCTGGCCGGCTGCCTGCCCGAGTACCTCCCCGTGGTGCTCGCCGCGTGGGACGCGTTCCGGCTTGACGGCATGGTGTCCCGGGCGATCTGGCAGTCGACCACCGGCACCGCGCCGTTCTCCGTGCTCTACGGCCCGCTGCGCACGACGCTCGGGTTCAACGCCCGCGGCAACGTGTGGGGATCGGGGTTCCGGGCCAACGCCACCGCCGGCCGGGCCATCCGGCTCGGCGCGATCAACGGCCTGGGCCTCAAGCCGCACGTGTTCGACCAGGCGACCCAGGGCAACCCGGGCAAGTACTCCTGCTTCATCGCGGAGAACGAGGAGGACTCGCCCTGGCCGTCGCTCGCCGCCGACCACGGCATCGCACCGCCGGAGTCGGCGGTGTCAAGCACGGTCATCCGCTCGGTGCTGCACATCGAGGCCAGGCACACCACCGCGCCCGAGCAGCTGGCGCGGGAGTTCGCCGACTCGTTCTGCCGCACCGGCGCGCTCGTGCGGGCGAACGCGTCCGGGTTCGTGGTGCTCAACCCCGAGCACGCGCGGCTGTTCGACAAGCACGGCTGGTCCAAGGACGACGTCAGGCACGCGATTACCGAGGCCGGCTGGCGCAGGTACCGGGACCTGGCGGCGTCCGGCAAGGAGGCCGTGGCGCACGGCACCGGCTGGCGGCTGCCCGCCGACCACCCGGACGCCGTGACGCAGGAGGTGCCCGACGACCCGGACACCCCCGTCCAGCTGATCAAGTCCGTCGACGCAGTGCAGGTCGTGGTGGCCGGCGCGCCCAACGCCGGCGTCTCCTCGATCGTGGAGACCTTCGGCCCGTTCGACCGGCCGCCGGCGCTCGTCAAGGTCGAGGAGAAGTGAGGGAGATACCGAACGAGAGCGGCTGACTCCCAGCCGCCCCGGACTCCGCATGGCCGGGATCACGGAGACCCCACCTTTTCTGCCATCAAAAATGGGGATTTAGAAGATGGTGGATCGTTAGGTGCACCCGGGTGCACCTAACGATCCACCATCTTGCTCGGGAGGCAGTGCGCTCCGCGCTTCTTGCTGTTATCTCGCTCGGGAGGCAGTGCGCTCCGCGCTTCTTGCTGTTATCTCGGTGATTTGTCAGGCGACGTCGCGGCGGACCGAGGTGGCGATGGCCGCCACGGCGAACAGCGCGGTGTAGACGGCGAGCACCGCGCCGCCGCCCAGGCGGGGCAGCAGGTGCGTGGCCAGCGTGTCCCGGCCGTCGCCGCCGCCCAGCGCCTGGCTCGCGCTGAACGGCAGCCACCGGGCCAGGTTGCCGACCAGCTGGCCGACGATGCCCTCGACCACGGCGACCCAGGCCAGCGCGATGGCGATTGCTCCGACGAGGTTGCGGATCAGCGCGCCGACGCCGACACCGATGGCGGCGAACGCCGCGTTCGCGGCGATGCCGCCGCCGATCGTGGTCCACATCGCCGAGTTGCCCCAGGCGAACGGGACGCCCTTGGCCGACCACCAGGCGGCCGCGACGCCGAGGCCGGCGCCGCTGGCGACCAGGCCGGCCAGCGCGCCGAAGACGGCGTAGCCGACGAGCTTCGCGCCGACAACCTGGCCGCGGCCGGGAGTAGTCAGGTAGCTGTCGGTGATGGTCTTGTGCCGGTACTCGCCGGCCACCGCGAGGATGCCGAACGCCAGGGTGAAGAGCGCCGCGATGCCGACGTGGGCGAGCGCGTTCGCCTGGGTGCCCGGGTCGGCGAGCTTGCCGGGATTTGACATCACCAGGCCGCTGATGCCGGCGATCACCAGGAGCGGTACGGCGCCGAGCAGCAGCCACGGGGAACGGACGGTGCGCAGCTTGAGCACCTCGGTGCGGATCAGGGTGTGCATCGGTCTGCCTTTCTTAACGGGTAACACTGAGGAAGGCGGACTCGAGGGTCTCCCCGGCTGCGGTCAGGTCGGTGAGCGGGCCGGCGCGGCGGAGCCGGCCCGCGGCGATGATGATGACCTGGTCGACGGTCTGCGCGACCTCGCTGAGCACGTGACTTGACATGAGGATGGTGCGGCCCTCCGCGGCCAGGCCGCGCAGCAGGTCGCGCAGTTCCGCGATGCCCGCCGGGTCGAGGCCGTTGGCGGGCTCGTCGAGGATGAGCACCTGAGGGTCGCCGAGCAGGGCGGCGGCCAGGCCGAGGCGCTGGCGCATGCCGAGCGAGTACCCGCGGACCCGGCGGTCGGCCGCGGCGGTCAGGTTGACCCGGTCGAGGGCCGCGGTCACCCCCTTGGCGTCGAGGCCAGCCCCCTGGGCGATGACCCGCAGGTGGTCGCGGCCGGTGCGGCCAGGGTGGAAGCCGGTGGCCTCGAGGACCGCGCCGACCGTCCGTCGCGGGTTGGCCAGGTCGGCGTAGCGGCGGCCGCCGATCAGCGCCTCGCCCTCGGTTGGCGTCACGAGGCCGAGGAGCATGCGCAGGGTGGTGGTCTTGCCGGCGCCGTTCGGGCCGAGGAAAGCGGTGACCAGGCCGGGGGCCACGTCAAAGGTGAGTGCGTCGACCGCGGTCACCGTGCCGTAGCGCTTGGTCAGCCGGTGCACGGTGATGGCGGGCACCGTGATGGTGGCGTTCATAGGGTTTCGTCCTCCGGAACTCGTCGGTGTCGGAAACCAGCCTCGCGACCCGGGCGGCGTCGCGTCGCCGGCCACGCGCGGCAACCTGGGGTACCGCGTTCGCGGTATGCGGGCAGTGCGGTACCGCCGCGGCGGTAGCGACGGCTGCCACGGGCAGGGGACGGACTGTCCGGGCTGGTCCGCCTATGGTGATGGCATGAACCTGTTCGGCCACCTGCGGCGCGCCGCCCGGGGGCATCCGCAGCTGGCGGACGCCGCGATCGCCGTGGCGGTGTTCACCGCCGCCATCCTGACGACCTTCCACGGGTCGCCGGCGGGCACCATCGGCAACCGCGGCCTGGCCACCGCGGCCGCCGTCGTCGCCTGCGGCGCGCTGGCAGTGCGGCAGCTGCACCCCGTGGTCGCGCTCGCGGTCAGCGCGGTAGCCGCGGAGGTGTTTCTCGTCGAAACCAGCGGCACCGCTAACGTGCTGATCCTGCTCGCGCCGTGCATCGCCCTCTACACGGTCGCCGACGTCATCGAGCGCCGCCGCGGGCTGCTCATCGGCGTCGCCGCGCTCGCCGCTTGCGTCCTGGCGCACTCGCTGCTGCACGTGGGCGCGCTCGGCCCGCTCGGACCGCAGAACATAGCGTTCGCGGCGCTCGGCGGTCTTGCCATCGCGGCCGGCGACTCATCCCGCCACCGGCGGGCGTACCTGGCCGAGGTCGAGCGGCGGGCGGCGCGGGCCGAAGTGGAGCGGGAGCGGGACGCGCGGCGACGGGTCGCCGAGGAGCGGCTGCGCATCGCCCGCGACCTGCACGACAGCGTGGGGCACCACCTGGCGCTGATCAGCGTGCAGTCCGACGTCGCGGCGCGGGCGATCGACAGCGACGCCGCCGCGTCCCGGGCGGCGCTGCAGCACGTGAAGTCCGCGAGCCGTAAGGCGCTCGCCGAACTGCGGGACACGGTCAGCCTGCTGCGTGAGCCGGGCGAGCCGGTCGCGCCGACCGACATCCCCGCGCCCGGTCTTGACGCGGTTGACGAGCTGCTCACCGGGCTGCGGGCGGCGGGGCTGGCGATCGAGTGCCGGGTGACCGGCAGCGCGGTGCCGCTCGCGCCCGCCGCTGACCTGACGGCTTACCGGGTGATCCAGGAGTCGCTGACCAACGTGCGCAAGCACTCCGCGGGGCGGCAGGCGCGGCTGGTGCTTGGCTATGAGCGTGGTGAGCTGAGCATCACCGTGGACGACCCGGGGGGCACGAGGCCAGCGGGCGGGACGGGGGAAGCCGTACCTGGCGGGCGGCACGGGATCGAGGGGATGCGGGAGCGGGTGCTCGCCATTGGCGGGCGGTTCGCCGCCGGGCCGTGGCCGGCGGGCGGGTTCCGGGTGACGGCGGCGCTGCCGTACCAGCCGCTGGCCCTGACCGGGACGGTGCGGGCCGGCGAGACCCTGGCGCGGGAGGGGCTGCGGTGACGATCCGGGTTGTCGTCGCCGATGACCAGCCGCTGCTGCGGACCGGGTTCAAGGCGCTCATCTCGTCCGCCGCTGACCTTGAGGTGGTCGGGGAGGCCGGCGACGGGCGGGAGGCGGCGCGGCTGGCTCGCGCCGCCGCGGCGGACGTGGTGCTGATGGACATCCGGATGCCGGTGCTTGACGGGCTCGCGGCGACCCGGCTGATCACCGCCGATCCGGAACTCGCCTCGGTCAAGGTGCTGATCCTGACCACGTTCGAGATCGATGAGTACGTGTTCGAGGCGCTGCGGTCGGGGGCGAGCGGTTTCCTCGGCAAGTCGGCTGAGGCCGATGAGCTGCTCGCGGCGATCCGGACCGTGAGCCGGGGGGACGCGCTGCTGTCGCCGGCGGCGACGCGGACGCTGATCGGGCGGTTCCTCGCCACGCCGGCCGTGCCCGCCGGGGGAAGCGACGAGGCGCGGCAGAGGCTTGACGCGCTGACCGACCGGGAGCGGGAGATCAGCGCGCTGGTGGCAAGCGGGCTGTCGAACGACCAGATCGCGGCCCGGCTGGTGCTCAGCCCGGCCACGGTGAAGACGCACGTGAACCGGGCCATGGTCAAGGTCGGGGCGCGGGACCGCGCGCAGCTTGTGGTGTTCGCTTACCGGTGCGGCCTGGTCTGTTAAGTAAGCGCACATTGCCTCGGGCCGGGCGGATGAACCAAGCTCGGCAGTGTGAGCGGACGCATGATTACCGAGCCGAGCAGGCAGACGCCGGTCTACGGTGAGTTCGACGTGGTCGTGGTCGGCGGCGGGCCGGCCGGGATCATGGCGGCGACCGCCGCCGCCCGGGCCGGGTGCTCGGCGCTGCTCATCGAGCGGTACGGGTTCCTCGGCGGCGCCGGGACGGCGGGCGGGCTGTCCACGTTCTGCGGGCTGCACGCGCGGACCTACGGCCAGGACGTGCGGGTGATCCGCGGGCTCGCCGACGAGCTGCTCGACCGCCTCGCGAAGCTGGACGGCCTCAACCCGCCGCACCTGACGATCGCGGACGGCATCGCGGCGCAGGCCTTCGACATCTCCGCCTACAAGATCGCCGCCGACGAGCTGGTGACCGGCTCGGGAGCGCGGATCCTGTTCCACGCGATGGCGGTCGGCGCCGTGCTCGCGCCGTCCGGCGCGATCGACGCGGTGCTCATCGAGTCCAAGTCCGGGCGGCAGGCCGTGCGCGGGCGGTTCTTCATCGACGCGTCCGGCGACGGCGACCTGGCCTGCTGGGCGGGGGTGCCGTGGGAGAAGGCGCCGCCGGTCGACGGGATGATGTACCCGTCGCTGATGTTCCGGATCAACGGCGTCGACGTCGCGAAGGCGGGCCCGGCCCCGTGGCGTACCGTCGAGCGGCTGATGGACGAGGCGGAAAAGGCCGGCACGCACACGTTCCCGCGCAAGAAGCCGATCGTCCGGCCGCAGCGCAACCCGCTGGAGTGGCGGGCCAACCTGACCCAGCTGCGCCGCGCGGACGGCGGCGCGATCGACGGGACCGACGTCGACGAGCTGACCCGCGGCGAGCTCATCGGGCGGCAGCAGGTGCTCGACGCGTTCACCTTCATCAGGGACAGGACGCCCGGGTTCGAGGACTCCTACATCGTGGACATCGCGCCGCAGATCGGGATCAGGGAGACGCGGCGCATCATCGGGCCGTACCAGCTGACCGAGGAGGACGTGCTCGGCTGCGCCGACTTCGACGACACCATCGGGGTGAACGGGTGGCCGGTGGAGTCGCACGTGGCGGGCACGGTCGAGTTCCGCTGGCAACGGCGGGAGCGAGGCTTCAACCAGCTCCCGTTCCGCATCATCCTGCCCGGCACCCGGCCCGATCACAGCCCTGGCGGGCGGCCGGTCAGCAACCTGTACGTGACCGGGCGGTGCGCCTCGATGACGCATGGCGCGCAGTCGGCGGCGCGGGTCACCGGCCCGTGCTTCGTGATGGGCGAGGCGGCCGGGACCGCCGCCTCGCTGGCTCTGGCCGCGGGCGTGCCGGGGGACGCGATCGACGTCCCCTTGCTCCAGCGCCGCCTGGAGGAGCAGGGCGGCTACCTCGGCCGGACCGCGCCGGAGGCGGTCCGCTAGCGTGCGCTCCCATCAACGGCGTTGATGGGAGCCAGTTGGCATGGTGGTGCGCCACAAACGGGGCGGCAGGTTTTGGCTGGTTGCACCCTCTTGCCCCGAGACGGGCACTGGTATCAGGCTCAGGGTGTGCCGGACCGGAAGCTGCGTTCTAACTTCACGCCAGGGACCACGCCGTGGGCGATGCGCCGCGCGCAGTGGTCCGCGCTCGGCCTGAGCGACGAGGACCTGGAGAAGCCCAAGGTCGCGATCGTCAACTCGTCCTCGCAGCTCGCGTCCTGCTTCAGCCACCTGGACGAGATCGTCGCGCCGCTCAAGTCCGCGATCACCGCGGCGGGCGGCGTCGCGTTCGAGGTGCGCACCGCCGCGCCGTCCGACGCGATCACCTCGGCCGGGGCGGCGGGGCAGTACATCCTGCCGTCGCGCGACCTGATCGCGTCCGACATCGAGGTCGCGGTCGAGGGGGCGCTGCTCGACGGCATGGTCTGCCTGGCGTCCTGCGACAAGACCACGCCGGGGCAGCTGATGGCCGCCGGGCGGCTGAACATCCCGACGATCATCGTCGGCTGCGGCTACCAGCCCTCTGGGATGTACCGGGGGGAGCCGGTCGACTTCGAGGACATCTTCCGGTTCGCCGGGCACGTCAACGCGGGCCGGATGACCGTGTCCGAGCTTGGCGAGATGTCGCGCTGCGCGGTCACCGGGCCGGGCGTGTGCGCCGGCATGGGCACCGCCAACTCCATGCACCTGGCGGCCGAAGCGCTCGGCATGGCGCTGCCGGGCACGACGCCGGTACTCGCCCTGGGCGACGCGATGTGGTCCGCCGTGGCGGCGGCGGGCGAGCGGATCGTCTCGCTCGTTCACGAGGGTGTCACTCCCCGGTCGATCCTGACGCCGGCCGCGTTCGCCAACGCCGTCACCGCGATCCTGGCCGTCAGCGGCTCGGTCAACTGCCTCAAGCACCTGCAGGCGATCGCCGTCGAGGCGGGGTGCGACGTCGACGTGTACCGGCTGTTCGAGTCGCTGGCGCCGAAGGTGCCGCTGCTGACCGACGTCAAGCCGAACGGCGGCACGCAGATCACCGAGTTCGAGGCCGCCGGCGGCACCCGCGGGCTGCTGCGGCAGCTCGCGCCGCTGCTCGACCTGTCGGCGGTTACCGTCGCCGGCGTTACCCTCGGCGAGGCCATCGCGGACGCGCCGGCCGATCCCGCGGTGATCCGGCCGCTCGACGCGCCGCTCGCCACCCACCCGGGGATCGTGGTGATGCGCGGGTCGCTCGCCCCCGACGGCGCGGTGCTCAAGCGGACCGTGGCCGACGACGCGCCGCTGTCCTTCCGCGGGCCGGCCAAGGTGGTGCACTCGCGGGAGGAGGGGGTGGCGGCGGCGAAGGCCGGGCGGTTCGTTGCCGGCGACGTCGTCGTGCTCACCGGGCTCGGCCTGCGCGGCTCGCCGGGCATGGGGCTGACGTCGGCGCTGATGTTCGCCATCGACGGCGCCGGGCTGTCAACCTCTGTCGCGGTGATCACCGACGGGCAGATGTCCGGGCTCGTCAACGGCGGCCTGGTGGTCGCCGAGGTGTCACCGGAAGGCGCCGCGGGCGGGCCGCTCGGGCTGGTCCGCGACGGCGACATGATCTCCGTCGACGTCGGCGCGCGGTCCCTTGACCTCGAAGTCTCCCCCGGAGAGCTGGACGCGCGGCGCGCGGAGCTGCCGCCGCTGCGCGCCCCGGCCGGCTGCGGCTGGCTGTCGGTGTACGCACGAACTGTCGCGCCCCTGCGGGCCGGCGCCACCCTCAATAACCCGTGAACTCTCAATAAGAGGCGAGGAAGCCAGTGCGGGCCGTTCTGTATGTAGACAAGGAGACCGGGACAGCGGTCAACGAGGTGCCGGATCCGGTCCCGGGGCCAGCCGACGTCATCGTGGCCGTCGAGGCCTGCGGGCTGTGCGGTTCTGACGTGCACTTCGTGCAAAACGGGATGTGCGCGCCCGGGCAGCTGCTCGGGCACGAGTTCAGCGGGCGGATCGTGGCGCTCGGCTCCGAGGTGTCCGGCTGGGCGGAGGGCCAGCCGGTCGCCGCGTCCCCCATCGGCTCCTGCGGCACGTGCCGGATCTGCGCGCGCGGGCTGCCGTTCCGCTGCCCGGTGGTGGAGAACATCGGCATCACCATCCCCGGCGCGTACGCTCAGTACGTCAAGGTGCCCGCCCGGCAGCTGGTGGCGCTGCCCGAGGAAGTGCCGGTCGAGATCGGCTCGCATGCCGAGCCGCTGTCGGTCGGGTCGCAGGCGGTGAAGCTCGCCCAGGTCGGCCCGGGCGACCCGGTGCTCGTGTACGGGGTCGGGCCGATCGGTCTTTACGCGATCATGGCGCTCAAGCTGGCGGGGGCGGGGCCGATCGTCGGGGCCGGCCGCTCGGCCGGGCGGCGCCAGGCGGCCGCCGACGTGGGCGCGGACGTGGTCATCGACACCCGGGAGATGTCCGTGGCCGAGTACGCGAAGCAGTCGGGCACGCTGTTCGCGGCCGTGCTCGAGTGCTCGGCCGCGCCTGGCGCGTTCAACGAGGCGCTGACGGTCACCGAGCCCGGCGGCACCGTCGTGGAGGTCGCGCTGACCCCCGAGGCGGCCTCGGTGCCGCTGTTCCCGCTGATCAGCGACGGGCACCACATCGTGGGGTCGTGCGCGTTCTCCGACGAGACCTACCGCGAGTCCGTCGCGCACCTCATCGCGGGCCGGGTGCCGGTCGACCGGCTGGTCTCCGAGCGGGTATCGCTCGACGACACGCCCGACGCGCTGCGGCGGCTGCAGACGCCGGGCTCGCTCGTCCGCATCATCTCCCGTCCGTGGTGAGCGCCCGATGGCAAAGGGCGCCATCGTATCGGGCGCTCACCACGGAACATCCCCCGGGGGGACGACCCCCGTACCCCCGCATGCATGATCTCCGGCTGTTCTCGATAGGTAAAGGAGCCTCTTCGTGGAAGATTTCGCGGGCAAGACCGCTGTCGTCACCGGGGCCGGGAGCGGCATGGGCAAGGCGTTCGCGCTGCGCTGGGCCGCCGAGGGCATGAACCTGGTCATCGGCGACATCCAGCAGGACGCGCTCGATGCCACGACCGCCGAACTGGACGCGGCCGGCACGCCGGTCGCGGCGCTGCGCATCGACGTGTCCAGGCTGTCCGACATCGAGGCCCTGGCGGACCTGGCCGAGTCCCGGTTCGGGAAGATCCACCTGGTGCACAACAACGCCGGCGTCGAGGGCTACCTGGACGGCAAGATCTGGGAGGCCACCGCCAAGGACTGGGACTGGACGCTGGGGGTCAACCTGATGTCGGTGGTCTACGGCATCCGGACGTTCGTGCCGCGGATGCTGGCGCACGGCGAGGAGGGGCACGTGGTCAACACGTGCTCGATGACCTCGGTGATCGCCGCGACCAACATGTACGGGATCTGCAAGCACGCGATCCTCGCGATGACCGAGGTGCTCAACGCCGACCTTGAAGCGGCCGGCGCCAACGTCGCGGCGACCGGGCTCTGCCCGGGGATCATCGCGACCAACCTGTTCCACGGGTCGCGGAACCGGCAGGCCGAGCTGTCGAACGACGGCGGGATGTCCGCGTCGGGGTCGGAACTGCGCGACCACATGCACGCCGTCCTGTCCAAGGGGATGCCGCCGTCCGAGGTCGCCAACCTGGTCGTGACGGCGGTGCGGGAGAAGAAGCCGTACCTGCTCACCGACCATGAGTGGGACAGCAGGATCGTGGCGCGGCACGAGGCGATCATGGCCGGGGCCGTCGGCCCGGCAGCGACAGGAGCACTAGACGCGGAGGGCGTGCGATGAGCGAGCTTGCGAGCGAATCAAGTAAGTACTGTGTGTCCGCGAATGCGGCCGACGAGCGCAGCGAGGAGGACGCATGAGTGTCAGGTACGGGCTTGACGGACAGGTCGCGGTCATCACCGGCGCGGCGAACGGGTTCGGCCTCGCGGTCGCGCAGCGGCTGGCGGACGAGGGCGCTCGCCTGGTGCTGGTGGACCGGGACGCCGACGGCCTGCACGCGGCGGCCGAGAAGCTGGGCGGCATCCCCGTCGTCGCCGACGTGTCGGAGGAATCCGAGGTCGACGGGTACGTGCGGGCCGCGGTCGAGGCGCACGGGCGGATCGACCTGTTCTTCAACAACGCGGGCATCGAGGGCCGGATGGCGCCCATGACGGAGCTGTCGGCCGATGACTTCGACCGGGTGTGGAAGGTCAACGCGCGCGGCGTCTGGCTCGGGCTCCGGGCGGTCCTGAGGGTGCAGAAGCCGCAGGGCTCCGGCGTCATCGTCAACACGGCGTCGATGGCGGCGATCAAGGGCGCGGCGACGTTCTCCCCCTACATCGCGTCCAAGCACGCGGTGCTCGGCATCACCAAGTCGGCCGCCCTGGAGGCGGCGCCGTACGGCATCCGGGTCAACTGCGTGGCCCCGGGCCACTTCGACACCCGGATGGGCCGCGACCTGACCCACCAGATCAACCCGGACGACCCGGATGGCGTCTTCCGCGCGGTCGGGGAGTCGGTCCCCTACGGCAAGCGGTACGGCACCGCCGCGGAGGTCGCGAACCTCGTGCTGTGGCTGCTCTCATCGGAATCGGAGTACGTCTCCGGCGCGCTCTACCTCATCGACGGCGCGCTCAACGCGGGCTGACCCGGCACGTGGCCGTGGGCCGGGTCGCGGGCGGCCCGGTCCCCGGCCGCCCGCGACCCGGCGAGCCAGGGTGGCAACGGTCCGGCCACCCTGGCTCTCCCGGATGGCTAAGGGATCAGCCCGCGCAGGGCGTGCAAGACGTCAAGCAGGCCGGCGATGAGCAGGAAGATGAAGCCGATGATCACCGCGGCGATCCCGACCTTGAGGATCGTCCGCCAGAAGACGGCCACGACTACCGCGGCGATGACGACGACGATGAGGGTGGAATCCTGGCCCTGCGAGGCCGAGGCGAGTGCAAGCATGTTCGCTCCCCGCGCGAAAGACGCACGACGCCGTCGCTGTCGGTAACCACATCATCTCATGAAGTTTTGGCAATTACCATAGCTATGTACCAAAGGTTCCTTACCCAAGGTATGTACCTTCAAACGGCAGCCGTATGGCCGGCGAGTTAACGTTGCAGTACACGATTTGGCAACCGTGGTGGTGCTGGCCGAGCGGCGTATGGTAGAACCTGGCACATACCACTGGCATGAGCCGTTACGCATGAGGGTATGGAACTTGCTCACAGGGCTTGTAGGGGCGGACGAGTCAGCCATGTGCGGTTGAGTTCAGCGAGGAGCGATACACCGTGGCAGATCCGAGCCCCACCATACGTCAGCGAGAACTGGGCCTGCGGCTACGGAGGCTACGGACAGGGCTCGGGCTGACCGTAGAGGACGTGGCCGAGAAGCTGATGTGCTCGACGGCGAAGATCAGCCGCTTGGAAACGGGGGCTCGCAGGCCGGTGCCCCGGGACGTGCGCGACCTGTGCGCGCTCTACAACGTGGATGAATCAGCCGCTGCCGAGCTCATGAAGCTCACCAGAGAAGCTCGCGAGCAGGGCTGGTGGACGCATTACGAGGATCTCAACCTCTCCCCGTACATCGGCCTGGAACAGGATGCCTCATCCATCACTGCCTATTCAATGTACTACCTCCAAGGGCTCGTCCAAACGGAGGATTACGCGCGCGCGATAATCAGGGCACTGGCCCCCAAGATGGAACCGTCAATCCTCCAGCAGCGCGTCGAGGCGCGACTGCGCCGCCAGGAACTGCTCGAACAGGCCAGTCCGCCCAATTACCGCTTGCTGCTTGACGAGGCCGCGCTGCGCCGTCCAGTGGGTGGGCACGCTGTAATGGCTGCTCAGATCGCGAAGATCCTTAAACTCTCGGCCGAAGGAAAGGTGCGGGTGCAAGTCGTCCCCTTCGCGGTCGGCGCCTATTCCGTCGTCGACATCGGTTTCACGCTGCTGGAGTTCAGCGAGCCCGTGCTACCGCCTGTCGTCTTCGTGGAAGGGCTGCTTGGCGGTCAGTACTACGAGCGGCCGACGGACGTCGCACGGTACCGGGAGTCCATTGAGAACGTCCGTGACTCCGCGCTCAGCCCGCGTGAGTCGGAACAGCGGTTGGTGGAGATGCAAGAGACCTACGCCGCCGGGCAACCCTTGTCGGCGTAGCAGTGGTTCCCTCTTCTAGGAAGGATGTTGATGACAACTAGTCCGGTGGTCTCGGGTGGTGTTGACTGGCGCGTCTCTCGGCTCTGCGAGGGTGGCGCCTGCGTGGGGGTCACCCGTCAGGGCGAGTTCGTGTTGATCGGCAACACAAACGATCCTGAGACTCCCGTATCTCGATTCACGAGTCAGGAATGGGGCGCGTTCGTGGCCGGGGTAAAGCTCGGCGACTTCGACGACCTCGCCTGACAACCAACATAAAGGGTATTTCTGCGGGCTGGCGCCGCGGCGCCAGCCCGCAGTTTTGCAACGCAAAGACCGCCAATCACTCTCTCCCCGAAAATAACTCAAATCACTTTAGGTATTGACAATAGTCGAAATGCCGTGCTTACCTCGAATGCGGGGACCGAGAGAAGCATCCCAATTGGGGGCACAGTGGGGCAGGAGCAGCCAGCCGCAGACCAGACAACATGGCACGGGCGATGCGAGAACGGGGCCTGCGTGGAAATAGCTGTCCAAGGCGAGGCAGTCATGGTGCGTAGTTCCACAGCACCCGAGATCGCCCTCACCCTCACCCGTACCGAGTGGCGGGAGTTCCTCGCGGGGGCTAAGCAAGGGCAGTTTGACCATCTGTGAGAAAGCCCACGGGTCACGGGCGCGGACCGAGGTAGACGTACTCGGTCAGCGTGTTGCCGTCGCGGAAGCGCACCGTGATCTCTCCGGCGCGGGTCCAGCCGGCCGACTCGTACAGCGCGATGGCCGCGGTGAGCCCGGTGTCCATGTCGAGGACCGGGTGCAGGCCGCGCGCCGTGACCTCGGCGGTCGCCGCGTCAAGCAGCAGGCGGGCGGCCCGGTTTCCCCGGGCGCGCGGTGAAACCAGCAGCCGGGCCACCACGGCGAGCCGCTCGGCCGACAGGCCAAGCGCGCTCGTCGCGACCGCTCAAGGCGCGCGCCCTGGAGGTACTCACCCGGCTCCATGACCGGTGCGGCAAGCGGGTCACCCTGATCGCGGCCGGCGGCATCGAGACGCCGGCCGACGCCGAGGCCCGGCTGGCCGCCGGCGCGACCCTGCTGCAGGCCTACACCGCCTTCACCTACCAGGGCCCGTTCTGGCCGAACCGGATCCAGCGCGGCCTGCCCGCCCGCCTCCGCTCAGGCAAGCTCTGACCGGCTCCCCGACGCGGACGCGGCGCGCGGGTCCCCGGGTGCGCCCGTCTCCGTGCCCGCCATCGGGGTTGGTTGCATAGCTGCGGCCCATGATCAACTCTGTTTGCATAGCTGCGGCCCATGATCAACTCTGTTTGCATAGCACAGGCCCATGATCACCGTCGATTTGCGGCATATGTCCAGCCCGCGGCTATGCAAAGCCGAGAATTCGCGGGCCTCGGCTATGCAAAGCGAAGATCATCCAGCAGAGGTCGCGCTGCGGCGGGAAAGGTGGGCCTCGACGCGGGCGACTGAGTAGCACAGACGGACGCGTGCTGTTGCTTATGCGACTGGAAGGAAAGATGCTTCTTGCGTGGCTGCCGGGAGGGTTGTTGGTGGCGGACGGGAGGGTTGGTCGCGGCGGACGGGAGGGTTGGTCGCGGCGGACGGGACGGCGGTAATTCAGGTGTGCCTCACTTGGCGGCCATGGGACGATGCGGCCATGTCAGGACAACTGTCTGCCGTGGCCGTGTACTGCGGCTCCAACGCGGGGAACGACCCGGCGTACGCGGAGGCCGCCGCCTCGCTTGGCCGCACGCTGGCGAAGCGGGGCATCCGGCTGGTTTACGGCGGCGGCCAGGTCGGGCTGATGGGGGTGGTCGCCGACGCCGTCCTGGAGAACGGCGGCGAGGTCCACGGCGTGATCACCGAGGCGCTGGTGGCGAAGGAGGTCTCGCACCGCGGGCTGGCCCGCCTCCAGGTGGTCGCGACGATGCACGAGCGCAAGGCGGCGATGGCCGACGCCGGGGACGCGTTCATCATGCTGCCCGGCGGGTTCGGCACGCTCGATGAGTTCTTCGAGGTGCTGACGTGGACACAGCTTGGCATCCACGCCAAGCCGTGCGGGGTCCTCGACACGGCCGGGTTCTTCGACCCGCTACGTGCCCTGGTGGACCACGCGGTGGCGGCGGGCTTCGTGCACCCCGCGCACCGCGACATGATCGTCGTGGACGACGGCCCGGAAGGCCTGCTCGACCGGCTGGCGGCGTGGACGCCGGTCGCGGTGAGCAAGTGGCTGGACCCCTCCGAGCGCTGACCGGAGTCCGTGCCCGGACCACAACGGGCCGCTGACGGTTGTGTCCGCTGGGACAACCGGACCTTTCCGCTGACCTTGGGACATTGCATCTCCGGCCGCCGCGTATAAGGCTCGGTACTGTGTCAGAGCAGACAGTCTCCCGTCCCGCCGAGATACCGGCTCCTGAGCCGGACCTGACGGCGGATGCCATCGTCGCCCGCGCCAAGGCGCTGATCCCGGAGATCCGCGCCCAGGCCGACGAGGCGGAGCGAATAGGCAAGCACGTTCCCGAGCTCGACAAGAAGTTCGTCGACGCCGGGTTCTACCGGATACTGCAGCCCAAGCGGTTCGGCGGCTACGCGTTCGGCATGGACACCTTCTGGAAGGTGATCATGGCGGTCGCCGAGGGCGACGCCGGCACCGCCTGGGGACTCTGCCTGGGCGCGCACCACGCGCCCGGCGTCGGCGCCTGGTTTCCCGAGGAAGGGCAGATCGAGCTGTTCGGCCCGACGGGGAACTTCAAGTGCCCGCACCGCGCCGCCCCGATGGGCACGTCCACCCCGGTCGACGGCGGGTACATCGTCAAGGGCCAGTGGGACTACTGCTCGGGCGTCGGGCACGCGACCCACTTCATGTGCAACACGCTCGTCCCCGGCCGCGAGGACCAGGGCATCCTCACCATCTGCACGCCGATCGAGAACGTCACGGTGCTCGACGACTGGGGCAACGGCAACATCATCGGGATGAACTCCTCCGGGTCCAACAGCGTCCGGGTGGACAACGTCTTCGTGCCCGAGTACTGCACCTGCTCGGGCGACTGGACGCACAACACCGACCGCGCCGCCCCCGGCATGTACCTGCACGACGACCCGCTGTTCTGCGGCCGGATCTACGCCATGTACCACGCCGGCCTGGTCATCCCGGTGATCGGCGCGGCCAAGGGCGCGCTGCACGAGTACGAGACGATCCTGAAGACCAAGAACACGTACTTCCGGCCCATCGTGCCGCGGTACACGGTCGAGGAGTACCAGCGGCACTACGGGCAGGCGCGGGCGCTCATCGACTGCGCCGAGGCGATCATCAACCAGTGCGGCCAGAAGTACATGGAGCTGGCCGAGCGCTGGCACCGCACCGGGGAGCCGTTCACCCGCGAGGACGACGCTGAGATGTACTCGATGATCCAGGTCGCCTCCCGGATGGCCGTGGAGGCGACGACCGAGCTGTTCGGCGCGGCCTCGTCGTCGGCCGCCAGGCGCGGCGCCACCATGCAGCGCCACTTCCGGGACGCCGCCATCTACCTCGGGCACATCTCCGCGCGGCACGACGTCGTGGCGGCCGAGGTGGCGCGGATGCACTTCGGCCTGCCCGACAGCCTGTTCTAACCCGGTGCTTCCGGGGGTGCCGGCCAACGGCGCCCGGTGCTCCCGGACCCTGACATCCACGCTCCGAACGGAGAAAGCTTGATGACACGACGCGCCATGCCCCCGTTCCGTGCCGACCACGTCGGCTCCTGCCTCCGGCCGGCCGCGCTGCACGAGGCGCGGGCAGAGTTCACCGCGGGCAAGCTCGACGCCGCGGGCCTGAAGGCCGTTGAGGACGAGGCCATCAGGGACGTGGTCCGGCTCCAGGAGGACGCCGGGCTGCAGGCGGCGACCGACGGGGAGTTCCGCCGCGAGCAGTGGCACTCCGACTTCCTGTACGCGATACCAGGGATCGAGCGCGGGGCGCTCGGCCCCGCGCTGCCGGTCTACAAGAAGGACGAGACGATCTCCTGGGCGCCCAACGCCACGCTGATCACCGGCAAGGTCCACCTGGAGAACCCGATCTTCGGCGACCACTTCACGTTCCTGAAGAACACCGTCACCACGGCCGTCCCCAAGATCACCATCCCGTCGCCCAGCATGGCGCACTTCCGGGTCGACCTGCCGCCGGACATCTACAGCGGGCGGGATGAGTTCCGCGCGGACATCGCGGCCGTGTACGCCGCCGAGGTGGCCGGGCTGTACGAGCTCGGCTGCCGGTACCTGCAGTACGACGACACGATCTTCGCGTTCATGAACGACCCCGGCTGGCGGGCGAACATGGCCAGCGCCGGCGTCGATCCCGACCACCAGCACGAGATCAACGTGTCGGTGATCAACGCCTCGCTCGCGGCCAAGCCCGCCGACATGGCGGTCACCATCCACATGTGCCGCGGCAACTACCGCTCGGCCTGGTTCTCCTCCGGCGGCTACGACTACGTGGCGGAGGCCACCTTCGGCGGGCTGCGGGTGGACGGGCTGTTCCTTGAGTACGACGACGAGCGGTCCGGGTCCTTCGAGCCGCTCCGCTACGTGCCGGGTGACCAGGTCGTCGTGCTCGGCCTGGTCACCACCAAGACACCGGAGCTCGAGTCCAAGGACGTGCTCAAGCGGCGGATCGAGGAGGCGGCCAAGTACGTGGACATCGACCGGCTGTGCCTGTCCGGGCAGTGCGGGTTCGCCTCCACCGTCGAGGGCAACGCGCTGACCATCGACCAGGAAAAGGCCAAGCTCGACCTCATCGTCGAGGTCGCCGCCGAGGTCTGGGGCTGACACCATGAGCGCGAGCCAGAGGCCGCCGGAGGCGAGCGCGGGCAGCGCAGCACCGATCGTCATCGCCGATCAGGGGCACTTCTTCACCGGGCTGCAGACCGTCGCCTCGGCCGCCGGCACGAGCGTCTACGGGACGCATGTGGAGTACCAGGTCCCCGCCTCCGTTCGGGACAACCTCGTGCTCGTGCACGGCGGCGGGGGGCAGGCGCTCGACATGCTCACCACCCCCGACGGGCGGCCGGGCTGGTCGACCATCTTCCTGCGGGACGGGTTCGCGGTGTACACCGTGGACCGGCCGGGGCTCGGGCGGTCGCCGTTCCACCCGGACGTGAACGGGCCCTACGGGCCGCCCGCGGCGTACGAGGGGTTCGTGGCGACGTTCGCGGCGCCGTCGCCGCCCGGGCTGCCGCCGCACACGCAGTGGCCGGGCAGCGGCGATCAATCCGATCCCTCGCTTGCTACGTTCCTGGCGTGGCAGGAGCCGTTCGTGACGGACGCGGTGCGGGCGCACGAGGACATGCGGGCCGGCGCGAGCGCGCTGCTCGACAGGATCGGGCCGTCGGTGCTGCTCACCCACTCGTTCGGCGGCGGGTTCGGCTGGCTGGCGCTCTCGGAGCGGCCGGCGCTGGTGAAGGCGCTCGTCGCGGTCGAGCCGGCCGGGCCGCCGTTCGTCGAGCACCCGGCCCTGGGGTCGTTCAGTTACGGGCTGACGCCGGTGCCGCTGGCGTTCGGGCCCGGTCCCGGCGAGCGGAAGCTGGACAGCCTGCCGATCGCGGTGGTGTCGGCGCCCTGCTCCGGGTTCGAGCCGTCCTGCCGCCTGAGCGCGGATTACCTGCGGTCCTGCGGGGCTTTGGTTGACGAGATACGGCTGGCCGAGGCCGGCATCCACGGCAACGGCCACGCGATGATGCTTGAGAAGAACAACGCCGAGGTCGCCGCCCTGATCACCGACTGGATCGTGAAGCACACGTGAGCGGGATGACGGTCGACGTGGCCGGCGACGTCGGCGTGATGCAGGAGAACTGGAGGTAGCTCATTGCCTCCGGACGCTACGGAGCGCCGGTCAGGTCGCGGGCTGTCGCGCGCCCGCTCGGCCGCCGCGCGGGCGATGCGGGCCGACAGGCCGGTGTGGCTGGCCGGGTCAAGCAGCTGGTCGATGGCCGTGGCGTCGAGGTGGGCGGTGACCCGGGGATCGCCTTTGAGCGCGCTGGCGAACGCGATCCGCGTCCCGGTCGCGCCGAGCAGGGCGAGCGAGGCGAACGTGCCGGCCGCGCCGCCGGTCATCGCGGTGAACACCCGCCCCTCCGCCGACCTCAGCCGCGTGACGTGCGAGAGACTGGTGCGAGAGACTGGCGCGGTTGACGGTCGCCGGCAACGGCACCACGATGATGACGACGCTCGCCTACCAGGAGGGGATCGCGTGATCCTGATCAACATCAAGTTTCAGATCCGGCCCGACAAGGTGGACCAGTGGCTGGCGCTGGCCGACTCCTACGCCAGGGACGTCAACTCCGAGGACGGCTGCCTGTTCTTCCAGTTCGCCCGGAGCCTCACCGACGACAACGAGTTCATCTGCATCGAGGGCTTCAGGGACGCCGACGCGGGCGGCGCGCACGTCAAGCAGCCCTACGTGAAGAAGTTCTTCGACACCGCCCCCGACCTGGTGGCCACGCAGCCGCAGATCATCTACATCGACACCCCGCACGACGGGTTCGGCCCGATGGGCGAGATCCAGCCCCGCCCTCCGGCGGACTTATACTGCTTTGTGCCGGTGCGCTGGCCGCCTCACGGCGAAAGGCACAACATGGCTCCAGCCGGACGGTATTCCATGAAGGCAGTGGGTTGAGCCCGGGGGACACGAACGCACCGACGTGGACTAGGAACGCGCGGCCGGCCGGTGCTATTCCCGGCGCGGTGCGCCCGAGGCCGCATCCGGGTTTCGCGGCGAGCCCGCGCGAGAAGCCTGCTTTGGGCCGCGCACTTTCTGGGTATGGATCACCGCACTCGGGACAACCAGCCGTTATCTGGCCCGTGCCCAGCTTTGCCGTCCCCGTCGCCTGGCCGAAGGTAGCCACATGGAAGCTAACGCAGAGCGCTTCCTTGAACTCATCCAGCAGTTCGAGGACTTCGCCGACGAGATCACCCCGGAACGCGCGCACATCGAGTTCGACGAGACCACCCTGCAGCTGTTCTGGATGCGGTGGCCGCAGGTCTCGGCTTGGTACGGATCGCTGTGGCGCCTGCTGTCCGAGGAACTGTCCGGGCCGGCGACCCCGTACACGGACGCGGAGCTCCACGAGGTAGGCGAAAGTGGCTGACTCCCGGCGCCCCGCGCTGACCCTCCGTGACTTGATGACCAGCCGCCTGGTCGTGACCAGCCCTGACGAGTCGGTGGCGGACGCCGCCGAGGCCATGGTGCGGCAACGGGTCGGATCGGCACTGATCATGCAGGGCAGCTTCCTGGCCGGCATCCTCACCGAACGGGACGTGCTGCGCGCCGCCGCGTCCGGTAATGACCTGACGACCTCCCCCGTGTCCGCGTGGATGACGAAAGACCCGGAACAGGCCTCACTGGACACCACGATCGAGGACGCCGCTCAGCTCATGCTGCTGCACGGCTTCCGGCACCTCCCGGTGGTCGAGGGCCGCGAGGTGCGCGGGGTGGTCAGCCTGCGTGACCTCGCCGCCGCCCGGATCAGCCGCCCAGGCCGCGGAGGCCGGGACGCCTAGCTGTCCTTGGTGAGGCCAAGGAGGCGGGCGGCGTTGTCCTTGTAGATGCCGGGCTTCACCGCGTCGCGGATCGCGGTCTTGTCCAGGTCGGACATCCAGCGTTCCGGGGTTAGCACCGGAAAGTCCGTGCCGAACAGCACCTTGTCCTTTAGCAGGGTGTTGGCGTACTGGATGAGGATCGCGGGGAAGTACTTGGGCGACCAGCCGGACAGGTCGATGTACACCTGGGGCTTGTGGGTGGCGACCGAGAGGGCCTCTTCCTGCCAGGGGAAGCTGGGGTGGGCGAGGATGATCGGCATGTCGGGGAAGTCGACCGCCACGTCGTCCAGGTAGATGGGGTTGGAGTAGCCGAGCCTGATCCCGCCGCCGCCGCGGGTGCCCGCGCCCGCGCCGGTCTGGCCGGTGTGGAACAGCGCGGGCAGGCCCGCTTCCTGGATGACCTCGTAGACGGGGTAGACCGACCGGTCGTTGGGCAGGAACGCCTGGCTGCTCGGGTGGAACTTGAAGCCCCTGGCGCCGGCCTCGATCTGCCGCCTGGCCATCTTGACCGCCGCGGCGCCACGGGCCGGGTCGACCGAGCCGAACGGGATGAGGATGTCGGCGTGATCGCGGGCGCGCTCGATGATCTCCTCTGGCGTCGCCCGGGCCGGGTCCTCCGGCGCGTCCACCGCGTCGATGGTGAACGTCACGGCCGCCATCTGCCGTTCGCGGTAATAGGCGGCAAGGTCATCGACGGTGAAGGAGGCAGCCGTCGTCTTGAAGTACGCGGCCATCGCGGCCAGGTGCTCGTTGTCCTCTGGATTGGCCTGCGGCGCGTTCACCGACCGGTGTACGTGGGTATGCACGTCGATCGCGACCAGCTTGTCGATGTCCATGGCGTGATTATCCTGGGGATATTCGCGGCCGTCATGAAGGGTTGCGACAGTTTCGGAGACCATTAACTTGTGGGCGCGCTGAGCGGACGGCGCCGGTCACTCACAAGCCGCGGCCTCGGCGGCCAGCCGGGCGGCGCCTGCGGGGGTGAGCCAGCTGGCGGGAGCCGGGGTGAGCGGGAGGTCAAGGGTTTCCTCGAGCAGGGCGCGCCAGGCGGGGTGGCTGGTGCCGCCGCCGCCGATGACGGCGCGCCGCGGCGCGTGACCCGCCGCGCGCAGCTCGTCGAGGCGCTGCCGCAGCAGGCCCGCCACTCCGTCCAGGGCGCTGCGCAGGAGGTCTTCCCGTTCGCAGGCGAGCGTCAGGCCGGTCCACGCGCCGGTCGCTCCCGGGTTCCAGCGCTCCGGGGTGAGGTGCGGGTCGAATCGCGGCGCGCCGGGGCGGCGCGGGCGGGCGGCGGTGGCGTAGAGCTCTTCCCAGGTCACGCCGAGCAGGTTACGGACCCAGTCGAGGGTGATGCCCACGTTCTGCACCGGGGCCAGGCGGTAGTACCCGTCGCCGACCGCCCGGTACAGGTTCGTCGCGGCCGCGGGCTCCCGTTCCGGTGACGAGACGGGAACGACCCACTGCCCGCCGCTGCCGAGGGTGAGCATCGCCTCGTCCGGGCGCAGGCCGGCCGCGTACAGCGCGGCCGGGGTGTCGCCGGCGCCCGTCGCCACCGGGATTCCCGGCGTAAGGCCAAGCTCCGCCGCCGGGCCGGGCAGCAGGCGGCCCGCGGGCTCGGCCGACCGCCTGACCGGCGGCAGCTTCTCCCTGGGCAGTCCCAGCTTGTCGATGAGCGGCTCGGCCCAGGCGTCGCGCGCCAGGTCGAACATGAGCGTGCCGGACGCGTCGGTCGGGTCGGTGGCGGCCTGGCCGGTCAGCCGCAACCGGAGCCAGTCCTTAGGCTGCAGCGCCCACCAGGAGCACCGCGTGGTGTGCGGCTCGTGCGCGGCGAGCCAGCACAGCAGCGGGCCGGCCATGCCGGGCGACGGGCGGTTGCCAAGCGGTGCCGTGTAATCACACGGCACCTCCTGGTACAGCGCCACCTCGGCGGTCGCGCGCTGGTCCAGCCACAAGATCGCGGGCCGCAGCGGCGCACCGCGGTCGTCCACCAGGACCACCCCGTGCATCTGGCCGGTCACGGCAAGCCCGGTGACCGTGAGCCGCCGGCCGCCTGCCCAGTCGAGCCCGGCCCAGGCAAGCCCGGTCCCGGCGGGCCCGGTCCCGGTAAGCGCGGCGTCGGCAAGCGCGGCGTGGACGGCCCTGCGGGTCGCTGCCCACCAGTCGCAGGGATTGGCCTCGGCCCGCCCGGGCGCGGGGACGCTGACCGGGTACCCGGCGCTGGCCCGCCCCAGCACGTCGCCGCCCGGCGTGGTCACCATGACCTTGACCCCGCTGGTCCCCAGGTCGATGCCGAGGACTGCTGCCTGTACGCGACCGTTCACGCACCTATTGTGCACCGGCCAACCATCTTACGTAAAGTAACTTGACTGTCGCAAATCGTAAGAATACGCTATGTCAGATAACGGTGACAGAAACCGTATGTCACTGGGGGGCACGGGGAGTCCGGCCCCCGGAGGGGTCATGAACAAGGACAACACGTGGGGATGAATCCCTGACGTCTTTTGCTTCGAGCGCAGCTCTTGCTTCCTGCGCGGCAGCCGCTTGCCGCGCGGGCGGCGACCGACCCGGTGCGCCGCCGGAGCGGCGATCAGAGCTTGCCGGAGCGGAGACGGGCGGCCAGGCCGCGCTGGATCCGGTTCGGCCAGAACGGGCCCTGGTAGATGAAGGCGGTGTAGGCCTGCAGCAGGGTCGCGCCGGCGGCCAGCCGGGCCTCGGCGTCGGCCGGCGTCTCGATGCCGCCGGCCGCGATCAGGGTGACCCGCTTGCCGCACCGGTCATGGAGCCGGGTGAGCACCTCCAGGGCGCGCGCCTTGAGCGGCGCGCCCGACAGGCCGCCCGGGCCGGCACCGGCCACCGCGGCGCTGTCGCCCAGGCCCTCGCGGGAGATCGTCGTGTTGGTGGCGATGATGCCGTCGAGGCCGAGTTCGAGCGCCAGGTCCGCGATCGCGTCGACGTCGGGGTCGGCGAGGTCGGGGGCGATCTTGACGAGCAGCGGGACGCGGCGGCGGGGGGAGGCGTCGTCGAGCGCACCGCGAACGGCGGCCAGGATGGGGCGGAGCTTTTCAGCGGACTGGAGGTTCCGCAGGCCGGGGGTGTTGGGCGAGCTGACGTTGACGACCACGTAGTCGGCGACGTCGGCGACCAGGCGCGCGCTCGTCACGTAGTCGGCGACCGCGTCCTCTTCCGCGACGGCCTTCGTCTTGCCGATGTTGACGCCGATGACCGGCCGGAAGCCGGGCCGGGCGCGCAGCGCCCGCAGCCGGGCGGACAGCGCCGCCGCCCCGTGATTGTTGAACCCCATCCGGTTGACCAGCGCCCGGTCCTCCGGGAAGCGGAACATCCGCGGCTGCGGGTTGCCCGGCTGCGGCCGCGCGGTCACGGTGCCGACCTCGATGAACGAGAAGCCGAGCGCGGCCAGCCCGGTGACGCCCTCGCCGTCCTTGTCGAACCCGGCGGCCAGCCCGAGCGGCCCGGGGAAGTCCAGGCCAAGCGCGCGCACCCGCAGCACCGGGTCGCGCGGCCGCAATACCTGCCGCAGCACCCAGGCGAGCCCCGGCACCGCCGCCATCGCCCTGATGAGCCAGAACGCGGCCTGGTGCGCCTGCTCCGCCGGCAGCCGCCGCAGCAGCACCGCGTAGATCGCCCGGTACACATCGCCCCCCGTCGCTGACCACCACCTGTCCCCGGGCCACTTTACGCCCGCCGACGCGGGACAATGCGTCTACGTCGCTCCCCGCGGGCAGCGCGTGGCCTCCCCGTGACAACTCACTCGAAGGTCAGCACGGGCTTGATGGTCGCCCCCGACAGGGAGTCGGCGATGGCCGTGTTCAGCTCGGCGAACGGGTAGTTCCGCACGAGGCGGTCCACCGGGAACCGGCCGCGCGCGTGCAGGTCGAGCAGCCTCGGGATGAAGACGGTCGGGTTGATGTGGCCGCCCATGGTGCCGCGCAGCTGGCGGCCCTTGAGCAGCAGGTCACCCGGTGGCAGGGTGACCGGCGCGCCGCTGCTCGTGATGACCGAGGCGGTGCCGTGCGTGGCCAGGGACTGCACCGCGGCGAGGATGACGCCGGGGTTGCCGGTGGTGTCCAGGGCCACGTCGGCGCCCCGGCCGGTCAGCTTGACCACCGCCGCGGCCACGTCGGCCAGTTCCTGGCCGGCGGTGTCGATCGTGGCCGTGGCGCCCAGTTCGGCGGCGAGGGCCAGCCGGTGCGCCACCCGGTCGATCGCCACGATCTCGGCCGCGCCGGACGCCTTCGCGGCCATCAGGGCGGCCAGCCCGACCGCGCCGGTCCCCCAGACCGCTACCTTGCTCCCGCTGCGCACCGGCATCGCGTTCAGGATCGCGCCCGCCCCGGTCTGCACCCCGCAGGTGAAGCCGGCCAGGTAGTGCAGCGGGGCGTCGGGCGCGACGGGGATGATGTTCCGCTCGGTGACCAGGGAGTGCGTGGCGAAGCTGGACTGGCCGAAGAACGAGGCGCGGACCGGCTTGCCGCCCTGACGGGCGCGGGGCGACCCGTCGGGCCGGGTGCCGGTGAAGGTAACCGGCACCACCTGGTCGCAGTACGGGGTCTTGCCGAGCACGCACTGCTCGCAGTTGCCGCAGTAGTCCGGGGTGAACAGCACCCGGTCACCGGGCCTGACCTTGGTGACGTCCCGGCCGGCGCGCTCGACGGTGCCCGCGCCCTCATGGCCGAGGATGATCGGGAACACCACCGGGAGGCGCCCGAGGCGGGCGTTGTCGTCGGTGTGGCAGACGCCGACCGCCTCCACCTTGACGAGGATCTCATCGTCGCGCGGGTCGTCGAGGTCGAACTCCTCGATGGACAGCGGCGCGCCGGCCTCCCAGGCGACCGCGGCCTGGATCTTCATGCGCGCTCCTTAGCGTCGGGTCCGTAAATCACGGGCGTGCAGCCATCCCCCGGTGCCGGCCGGACGAGGGCCGCACCGGGAAAACGAGCCGCGGTGCCGGGCGGGGAAGCCACGCTCTCGTTCGGATCACTCATAAGAGGGATGACTTCAGATCAGCGGCCCGGTCGGGGCGTTGATCTTGGCGCGGTCGTCGCCGACCCAGGGCACCTCGTCGTTCATCCACTTGACGATGTGCATGGACTTGAACAACCACTCGCCGGACGCCTTGGTGAGCACGTTATCCCAGCTGGCGAGGCCGAAGACGATGTTGCGCTTGAAGTCGACCTGGTACTGCACGAGGGTGGAGTACGCCTTGACGTGCATCTCCTGCTCGCTCAGCGGGGTCAGGATGAAGTGGTTGGCCAGGTGCTGGCGGCCGATGAACCAGCCGGGCTTGTCGTACCAGAGGTGGTTGAGCAGGATCTTGATCTGCTCGTGGCCGTGGAAGATGCCCTGCGGCTGGTGCTCGAAGCTCGCGTCCGCGGTGAAGCAGGAGAGCACCTGTGCCTCGTCGCCGGTGTTCAGGCCCCAGGCGTAGTAGGCGAACAGCTCCTGGATCTCAAGGCGGTCCTCGACGGGGATCTTGGGACGGGGCATGGCGGTACCTCTCCTTACGCGTTGCTGGCGGTCACTCGGTTACGCGGTTGACGAAGCGGGCCAGCTGCGCGCCGAGCGCGGCGTCGTCCACGCCCACCGAGCCGATTCCTGAGATGTGGTTGTGCCCGGCGACCCAGACGAGGTTGGGCATGGTGTCATGGGCGGCGAACCAGGCCGAGGTCAAGCGGGCGGCCTGCGCCTGGAAGAACAGCGGATCGCGCTCAGCGACCGAGAACAGCAGCGGGACCTCCGCGCGGACGAGGCCGTGGAGCGTGGCGGCGTCCTCGGCCGGCGTGTCCCCGTAATAGGCGTGATCGAGCGGGCCCCGCTCGGCGAGTGACACCTCGTAGAAGCCGGACAGGATGGCCGCGCCGCGTATCCCGTCGAGCGAGCCGCCGCCCTGGCCGGTGACGTAGGAGGCGACGTGCACCGCGCCCGCCGAGTTGCCCGCGACAACGATCCGGTCCGGGTCGCCGCCGTAGCGCGCGATGTTGTCCCTGATCCAGGCGACAGCCGCGGCAACATCCCGCGCACCCGACGGCCAGGTGTGCTCGGGGGCGAGCCGGTAGGTGATCGTGACGCCGACCCAGCCGTTCCGGACGGCCCAGGCGCCGAGGTAGTCGTACTGCGGGTTGCCTGGGAGGTGCTTGTCGCCGCCGATGAAGCCGCCGCCGTGCACGAAGACGAACACCGGCGCGTTCGCTTGCTCGCCTGAGGTGTGCACGTCGAGGCGGTGCCGTTCGTGGTCGCCGTAGCGCAGGTCCCGGTCGATCTTCGGCGCGGTGTAGCCGGCCTTCTCGTGGAACGGCTTGAGCACCGCCCAGCTTGCCGCCACAAGGTCCGGAGTGATCTCCGGGTCCAACGCGGTGAGCTGGGCGATCACGTCCGGCGGGAGCTGCTCGGTCATGGTGCCTCGTGCCTTTCGTCGTAACGGTTCGCGGCGCTGTCAGTAGAAGAAGGCGATCGTCCGGTACTCCACCGACTCGCGCGGGTTCGCGCCGGCCGCGTAGGGTGCCTCGAACGCGGTGTGCGGCACCCGCCAGGCGACGCTGTGGTCGCTGTCGTGCAGCTTGAACAGCAGCGCCTCGTCCGCGGTCAGGTCGGGGAAGAACCACCAGCGGTGGTGCGGGGCTGGCGCGAAGATCGAGCCGGCCGGCATGGAGTCGGGGTCCTCGATCTCCGGGATGTCGCCGGGGTCGGGGAGCTTGTCGACGAAAAGCAGCAGGTTCGGCTCGCCTTCGGAGTCGTCGACGGAGCGGTAGTCGAGCAGCGCGAGCGGCCAGTCCTGCGGCGGCGGGCTGAACGTGCGCCACAGCGAGGTCATGATCGCCCGCTTGTACGGCTCGCCGCGGGGTGACGCGGCGGTCATCCGGCCGTCCGCGCGGCCGGGATGCATGTCGACGTGCACGTCAGAGGCAGGCGGCTGCGCGCCGTCGAGCGTCTTGTTCGCCCGGCGGATCACCCAGCCGAGGGTGACCACCTCGTCCGCGCCCGTCGCCTCCTTGACCAGGCTGGCCACCTCGGCGGTATAGGTGGTGTCGAGCTGTTCCCTGTCGCCGAAGTCGGTGACGGCGCTGTGGTGGCGCAGCACGGTGAACCCGCTGCGGTCCAGGCCGAAGTCGTCCAGATGCGGCCGCCCGTTGCTGATCGTCACCTCGGTCGGCGCGTACTGCGTGGTCGTCAGGTGGCCGCCGGGCGCGACGTACAGCCGGTTACGCGGGGAGCCGGGGCGCAGGTAGTTGAGCGTCGCCGTCACTGAGTGCGCGGCGTCGCCAGTGACACCATCCATGGGGTCAACTATGCGCCGCTGCCCTTCCCGGCTCCACATGCGCGAGCACAGGGTTAGCGGTGACCGATTTGGGGACCTCGGGGACGGGCGGCTCGAAGGCCGGGATCTCGCCCGGGCGGACCGGGGCCACCGGGTCGGAGCCGACCACCGCGGGGTCGATGACGAGCGCCACCAGCTTGCCGCTGGCCTGCTGCTTCGCGCCGCCCCCGGTGATCGCCGGGCCGGCCCGGGCGGGCGCCTCGGTCACGTGCGGGGCGAGCAGCTGGTCCTCCGGCAGGGCCATCAGCGTCTCCGGCTGGACCCGGTGGTCGTAGACGAGCTCGTAGCTGATCTCGTCGCCGACGCTCACCCCTTCGGTCTGCGACTGGGAGGTGGACGTGGTGTGGCTGGTCTCCTCGGTTGCCGACCAGGACTTGGTGGTGGCGTCGCTCTCGTGGCGCGCGGTGAACCGGGTCCGGGTCCGCACGATGTCGATCGCGGGCTTGCCGCCCTTGCCGCCGACCTGGACGCTGGTCACGCGCTTGCCGCCGGTGCCGCCGCCACCGCGGTCCCCGCCGCTCCGATTGCCTCCGCCGTTCCCCCAGCCGCCGCCGTCCCTGGACCCGGCGCCTTTGCCTGTCCCGCCTGCCCCGCCTGCCCCGCCTTCGCGGGACGGCTCGCGTCCGCCGCCGGCCTTTTGCTCAGGGCGGCCGGCTCCGCCGCGGTCGCGGTCGCCGCCGCCGCGCTGCCCCGGCTGCGGGCCGTGGTCCTCGATGCGCACGTTGACCTGCGGGTCGTGCCGGGGGACTTCCGCCACGGACTCCGCCTGGCCCCGCGTGGTCCCGACGGTGTGGGTGGTGGCGCCGCCTTCCGTTCGGCCCGCGGTGTGGGTGACCGAGTCGCTCGTGGTGCGGGTGCGCGACCGGCTCACGTCGTGCCGGCGCGCGAACCGGCCGGCGACGAAGCGCCGCTCCAGGCCGATGTGCTCGGCCGCGCGGACCGCCTCGGGCCTGGTCGCCAGCCGCATGAACGCGGTGTGCCTGGTGTCCAGGTGCCTGGCGGACTCTTCGGTCAGCCGGGAGAAGGCACGGACGAGGGGGACGTCGTACCGCTCGCACACGGCGGTGAGCCGTCCCAGGTGCCTGGCCGACTGCTCGTCCGCGCCGGCCAGGATGACCGCGGGCCGGACGGCGCCGCCGGCCGCGCCGCCCGCCGCGTCGCCGGCCGCGTCGCCGGCCGCGGAGACGGCGCGGGTGACCCACTGGACGACAAGGGCGGCGGTCAGGTCGGCCACCACGTCACGGGGGCCGTCGGCCAGGGACAGGCAGGTCAGCCGGGCCGGCGGGCGCGATCCGGCGTCGGTGCCGAGTGCGGTGAGCGGCTCCGCCACGGCCGCGAGCCGGACCAGGTTCCCGGCGACCTGGTGCCGGAAGCCCTCGCCGAACAGCGCGTCGAGGCGCGCGCGCTCGCCGTTGGTCAGCTGGCTGTCCTTGGCTGCGTCACCCGGCGCGGCGGCGTCACCCGGCGCGGCGGCGTAACCCGGCGCGGCGGCGTGGCCGAGCAGGGCGGCCAGCGCGGCGTGCAACCGCCCCATGGTGACGTCGGCGCCGAGCACGCCGGTGATCTTCTTGAGGATCATCAGGTCGGTGGCGCGCCCGGCGGCGGTCGCGCCCGCGTCGTCGGCGTGCACCACCTCAACGATCAGCGACGCGATCTCCTCGCCGGCCAGCCCGGCGAGCAGCGGGGTCCGCGCCAGGTCCCTGGGCAGCTGGTAGTCCTGGCAGGACAGGCCGGCCCGGAGCGCGGCGGCCACCAGGCCGTCGGCCACCATGTCCTGCGACAGGTCGAGCACGATGACGGCCCGCTGCGCGAGCAGTTCCCAGCCGAGCCCGGTGACCATGTTCTGCCGTCCGCGGCCGGTGCCGCCGAAAACGTCCAGCCGGGTGATGTCCTCGTGCGCGGCCACCTGAAGCCAGCGCGGCGCGGCGGCGATCCGTTCCGCCTCGGACCGCGCCCACTGGGACCTGCCCTGCTCGTACTCGGCCAGTTCCGCGGCGTGCTGCCTGGACCGTCGCTCGGTCTCGGTGCGCAGCCTGGCCGCGGCCCGTCGCCGGTTCAGCCCGAGCAGCACAACCGGCAGCAGGCAGCACAGCGCGAGCCCGCCGGCCGCCCACCAGGCCCAGCGGATGCGGGCGACCGCGGCGATGAACGCGAACAGCACGAACGCGAACAGCCCGATGGCGATGAGCAGCCGCGACCACTGCCCCCTGACGTGCTGCGCGGCCGCCAGCGCCGCCACCTTCGCCGGGTCGGGAGCGGGCTCGGCGGGCGCGGGCTGCTCGAATTCGCGCGGGCGCAGCCCAGGTTCGTTCGGAATCCAGCCAAGGTGCAGGCCCATAGGGGGAGACTAAAACCCGATTCGTCCGGGTTCAATTCGATGGCAGCCGATGAAACTAGCCGAGCATCTTGCGCTGCTGCTCCAGCTCGGAGTCCGGGATCCAGTTGCCGTGGAAGCCGATGGGCACCCGGTGCGGTATGTGGATGGTCGCCACCGGGCCCGCGGCCAGGTCCTGGGCGTGCAGGATGACCACGTCGGCGGTGCGCGTGGTCATGTCGGTGACGTAGGTCATCAGCCAGCCGTCGTCCTCGGCCGAGTCCGGGGTGCGCGGGACGAACACGGCCTCCATGCCGAACCGGCCCGGCCCGTAGGCGTAGGTCTCCTTGGCCGTGTCCCTGGTGGGGGCGTCGAAGTCCCGCTTGATCAGCGTGGAGATGCCCCGGTCGCGGCTGCTGAAGTAGCCGTACCTGAACTTGTCGCCGGTGATCCTGTCGTCCATCCGCGGCATCTCCTGCGGCTGGTCGTCGAGGATCTCGACTTTGGTCTTGCCGGTCTTCGGGTCGATGAGGAACAGGTTCAGCGTGCCCGGCTTCTCGCCGGGGCCGGTGTGGTCGGTGACGAACAGCTGGTCGTAGCTCGCCCCGATCAGCGCCACCTGGCCGTCCGGGCGGTCGTAGGCGCCGAGGATGTGGAACACGGCCCAGCGCTCCACCTCGACCGAGACCGGCTCGCCGCCGGAGTCGCGCGGGATCAGCACCCAGCGGGTCGGGTACTCGAAGTCCCACAGGAACGGGAAGTCGTAGCCCGCCTTGAGCAGCTCATCGGCGTAGTTGACCGGCCCGTCGAGGAAGACCGCGTACCGCTGGGTGAGCGCGAAGTCGTGCACCACCGGACGGCCCGGGGTCGGCACGTCGACGGTGCGCCGGACCGTGCCGTCGGTGCCGACGACCTGGTAGGAGACGTGCTGCCAGCCGTGGTAGTAGCTCATCCCGTGCAACTCGCCGGAGCGCGGGTCGCGGTGCGGGTGCCCGGTCCACGAGCCGTTCAGCGTCCCGCCGAAGTCGCTCTTGGCCAGGCACTCAAGCTCATAGGACAGCTCCACCGGCAGCACGCCGGCCTCGGCGAACGCCCAGGTCTTGCCGGCGTGCGCGAAGGTGTGGGTGTTGACGATGTTGTCGGCGACGTACTGCGCGCCGCCGCCAAGCTGCTTGGGCCCGGGCAGCGGGTCGAGCCCCTTGGACCTGGCCACCTCGTCGTCGCGGACGAACCGGCTGCGGTACCACTCGGCCCGGCCGTCGCGGATGCGGACCCCGTGCACCATCCCGTTGCCGGTGAACCAGTTGTAGGTCACCGGGTCCTGCGGGTCGACCGGGTTCGGCCCGACCCGGAGCAGCCGGCCGTCCTCGAGCTCGGCCGGGATCGTCCCGGTGACCTTGAGGTTGTACTCGGTCACCTCCTGGTCCACAGGCGCGAACGGCCCCTGCAGCCAGCTGTTGACGAACCCGCCCGGCGCTCCCCCGGCTGATGGCAGCGTCTCGGTCATGAGCCTTCTCCTTAGTCACTCGCCCGCGACAGCAGCATGACCCCGCCGGGGGCGCCCTGTCATTGGGCGGACTCCACTAGAGATTTACGCCCACTTAGCCCATCCGTACAGCCGTGTGCCGTTCCGCGAAGCGGGCCAGGGGACGCCGAGGGCGGCCTCGTCGACGCCGAGGCTGGGGACGGCGGACATGTGATCGTGGCCGTCCACCCAGACCAGGTCGGGCATGGTGCCGTGCCGGGCCGCCCCGGCGCCGACCAGGTCGCAGGCGGGGCTGCCCGGGTGGTGCTTGTCGCCCGCGACGAAGCCGCCGCCGTGCACGAACACGAACACCGGCGCAAGGTCGCCCGACGGCTCGCCCGCGTGCACGTCAAGGCGGTGCCGCGGGTGCTCGCCGTAGCGCAGGTCGCGGACGATCCGCGGCGCCGTGTAGTTGCTCGGTCATGGCGGGGAGCCTAGGTGCGCCGCGCGGGACTCGGCAATAATCGGGACATGGCTATCCCGTCGTCCCGGGGGACCAGCCCCGGTGCCATCGACGCCTTGGAGTTCCGGCGCGCGCTGGGGCATTTCGCCACCGGCGTCACCGTGGTGACCTACGCGCCGGAAGGCATCGACGAGTTCCGCGGGACGACCGTCAACTCGTTCACCTCGGTGTCGCTTGACCCGCCGCTCGTGCTCGTCTCGCTCGGGCGGCAGACCCGGGCCGCCGCGGCGCTGCGCCCAGGGTCGGCGTACGCGATCAACGTGCTGCACCACGGCCAGCGTGACCTCGCCGTGCACTTCGCCGGCCGGCCGGGCCCGGAGGCCCTGGTCGACTGGGAGGTCCGCGGCGGCGTCCCGCACCTCGCCGGGTGCGGCGCGTACTTCCGGTGCGTGGCGCGGGACGTGCACGGCGCCGGCGACCACGTTCTCGTCGTCGGCCTCGTCGAGGAGTTCCAGGCGCACGGCCACCCGCCGCTGCTGTTCTACCGCGGCGCCTTCGAGGACCTGCCGTGCCCGGCGGCGGACGGCGAGACCGAGGACTTCCTCGGCGACTTCCCCGAGCTGTGGTGAGAGTAGCCTTCCGAGGCTGGTGAGGACGGGGCCTGTCGCTGCCGCGGGATGGTTGTGGCAACGGACCGGCTATAGGCGGCGCGTTGCCACAACCATCCGGTAGCGGGCTGGGCGAGTTAAGGGCTGGGGCCAGTCATGAGGCTGGAGCGTTAGTGGCCGCGGAAGGCTTCCTCTAGCCACCAGGAGGGCTGGCCCTTGGTGACCTTGGCGTCGAGGAACAGGGGGCGATCCCGTGGGCCGGCCAGCCAGGAGCTGACCGGGGCGAGGTCTTCCGCGGCGCGGACCGTCGCGGCCTCGAAGCCGTAGCCGCGGGCGATCGCGGCGATGTCCGTTGGGGGGAAAACGACGTTGCCCAACGGGTGACCATGCGGGCCGAAGTGGTGGACTTCCGCGCCGTAGGCCTCGTCGTCGTAGACGACCACGACGAGGTCGTTGATGCCGAGCCGGACCGCGGTCTCCAGTTCGCTGGCGCCCATCAGGGCGCCGCCGTCGCCGAGGGCGGCGACCGTGAGGCGGTCGGGGCGGGCGATCGCGGCGCCGAGCGCGGTGGCGAGCCCGAGGCCGACGGACTGGAACGCCTGCGTGAAGACCAGGCCGTGCTCGTCCGGGACGCCGAGGAGCATGGCCGGGTAGCCCATGAAGTTGCCCGAGTCGGTGGCCACGGTGCGCTCGGCGGGCAGCAGGTCATCGAGGGCGATGGTGAGGGTGCGCGGGTCGATCCGGCCGTCTTCTGCCGTCGGCTCGAAGGGGACGTCGCGCCACCGGCCCTCGGCGGCCAGGCGCTTGGCGACCTCGGGGGTGCGGTAGCCCTGGGCGCGCTGGCCGCGGCGGCCGAGCTCGGCGGTGACGGCGCGGGCGGTGGTGGCCACGTCGCTCGGAATGCCGAGGTCGACGCGGTGCAGCGCGCCGAGCGCGGCCGGGTTGGCGTCGACCTGGATCACCGTCGCGTCCCGGCTGATCAGGTTGCCGTGCCTGGTGGTCCACATAGACAGGGCGCAGCCCCAGGCGATGACCAGGTCGGCGCCGGCGATCAGCTCGGCCGCCACCGGGGTAGCGAAGCCGCCGCTCACGTCGAGGTTGAACGGCACGCCGTGGAACAGGCCACGGGAGACCGCGGAGGTGGCCAGGAGCGCACCCGCTCGTTCGGACAGCTCTGTTAGCTCATGCCCTGCCTCGCGAGCACCGCGCCCGGCGATGAACACCGGGCGTTCGGCGCGGGCCAGCGCGTCGGCGAGGCTGGCGATCATCTCGGGGGCGGGCCACAGCCGCGGCCACACCCGGGCCGGCTGCATCGGGATGTCGGTCAGCGGCTGAGCCTGGACGTCGAGCGGGAGGCACAGCAGGACCGCACGGCGCTCGATCAGCGCGGTGCGGTACGCCCGGCGCAGGTCGTTGGTGACGGTGGACGCGGCGGTGACCCGGTCCGGGATCATGCCGATCGCGGCGGCGAGCGCGGCCTGGTCGACGTAGAAGTTGGAGGACGGCTGGGTGGCCTCGGCGGCGAGCACGAGCAGCGGGGTGCGGGACTTGGCCGCCTCGGTGAGGCCGGTCAGCGCGTTGGTCAGGCCCGGGCCCTGGTGCACGCTGAGCACGCCGAGCTGACCGGAGACCCGGGCGTACGCGTCGGCCATGACGGCGGCGCCGCCCTCGTGGCGGGCGGCGATGAACCGCGCGCCGTGCCTGGTCAAGGAGTTGGTGACGTGGAAGTTGCCGCTGCCGACGACGCCGAACACCGTGCTCACCCCGGCGTCCCTGGTGAGGGCGGCGCCGATCCACTCGGCGACAGACGTCTCGGCCATGACGGTTCCCTTCCGGTCCCTTTCCGGCGATCGACGACGACCGTACTTGGGCCGTCCGCCCGGCGTCAAACCGCCTACACCGTCTCATAACCCGGAGGGAAAAGGCTTTTCCAGTCGCCGTTGCCGAGGATCCGCGTACATGTCCGCGTTCGCCGGCGTGTCGGCGAGCGGGGCCCGCGACAGAATCGGGCACAATAAGACAAGGCCCCCTCCATCTATGGAATGGAGGGGGCCTTGCTCGGCTTACCTCACCGGCCTAGCCAGTTACCTGACTCGCCCTGCTCAGAAAGCCGGCCACCGGGGCCAGACACCCGCGTTAGCGACCGGTTTCCCTATCGCTTCCACGTCCCCGAGGGTTCCCCCGGGCCGGTGCCCGTTTCCGGCGGTGAAAGCATTTCTACTCCTCCGCCGGGCACCGCGCAAGGGCTTTTGCGGGCATTATTTGAGAGTTTTTATTATCCACAGAACGGCGGCGGTTATCCTCAGTTTAATGCGGTTATCCACCTCTTATCCACCACCGTGTGCACAGCTTATCCACAGGTCAGGGAGGGAGCCGGCCGGCGCCGCGGGAACCAGCGCCTCGTTCCGGATTGGCTTATCGAATGCGCGGACCGGACGACGGGCGGCTGGCCAGGACAACGGCACGCCCGCGGCAGCCGGGACTTTCGCCCCTTGGCGGGACGGGCCGGCGTGGCCAGACTTCGTGGTGGCCGGGCTTGGCCGGGTAGGGTGCGCGCGGCCGTGGAGGCGGTATGCGGCGCTTGATCCTGCCAGTAGCGCTGGCCGTGCTGGCTGCCGTGGCTGTGCTGGTAACCGGGTGCAGCGGTACGCCGAACGCGACCAGCCTGCTTTCCGCCCGGCTGCTGGCCGTCGGCGACCTGCCCGCGGGCTGGGCGGCGACGCGCGTAAACCCCTCGGGCGTGCAGGCCAGCGCGCCCTGCCTGACCGGGCTGACGACCCCGGCCTCCTCGCCTCCCGGGGCGCTCTCCGCCACCGCCGGCTTCGTGCAGGGACCGTCCATCCCCTCGCTCGGCGAGGCGCTGTTCGGCGGCCCGCAGGCGGCGCAGCGGTGGACGGCGGTTAACCACGCGATGGCCGCGTGCCGGTCTGCCGTCATTACCGTCGGCGGGCAACGGGCAGCGGTACGTATCCGGCCGCTGGCCTTCCCGCGCGTCGGGACCTCGTCGACGGCCTTCCAGTGGAGCTTCACGCTGAGCGGGATCCAGATCAACGTTGACTTCGTGGCCTTCGCAACCAAGGATTACCCGGGCTACATCTCGTATTCCGGGCTTGGGACGCCCTCGACCGCGACCGTGCTCGCGTTCGCCGACGCGGCGGCGGTCAAGGCCGCCGCAGGCTCGACTCCGCCCGTCCCCGACTCGGTCTCCGTCACCTCCGAGCCGGTGCGCACAGTGACGACCGGCCTCGGCACGGTGGCCTACCGCGAGACCGGCTCCGGTCCGCCGCTCGTCCTCATCATGGGATACGGCGGGACGATGTCGGGCTGGGACCCGCGCTTGGTGGACGCGCTGGCGTCCCGGCACCGCGTGGTGACGTTCGACAACGCCGGGATCGGCGGGACCTCGGCCCTGCCGGGGACGCTCACCATCGACGCGATGGCCGATCAGGCGAGCGCGCTGATCACGGCGCTGCGGCTCGGCCGAGCCGACGTCCTCGGCTGGTCGATGGGCAGCATGATCGCCGCGGCACTCGCGGTGCAGCACCCGGCCCAGGTGAACCGCCTGCTGCTGTGCGCGGCCTATCCGGGTGACGGCTCGGCTTCCCGGCCCTCACCGGCCGCGATAGCCGCGCTGTCGTCTTCCGACCAGCAGGTGGTCATGACGGACCTGTTCCCCGCTGACCAGACGGGGGCGCGGAACGCCTACCTGACGGCGACCTCCAGCTACCCGGCCGCCGCACCCGCTCCTGCCGCGATTGTCTCCGCCCAGGCCAAGGCGATCACGGCATGGTGGGCCGGCCAGGACCCGGCCGGGCGCCGGGTCGCGTCAATCGGTGCGCGCACCCTCATCGCCGACGGGGCGGCGGACCGGCTGGACCCGGCCGTGAACGCCACCGTGCTCGCCGGGCAGATCGCCGGCTCGACGCTGGTGCGCTACCCGGATGCCGGGCACGCGTTCCTCTTCCAGGACCAGGCGGCCTTCATCCCTGCGGTCGAGTCGTTCCTGAGCGCCGGCAGCGGCTGAACAGCCGGGCGGCGATCGGTCAGCCGCTCAGCCGAACCGGATGAGGCTGAGGAGGCCGAAGGCCAGGCAGTAGATGGCGAACGGGGTCAGCGTGCGGGTCTGGAACCAGCGGACGAGGAACCGGACCGACAGGTAAGCGGCGATCCCGCAGACGATGAAGCCGACAGCGACCTGGCCGTGGATGTGCGCCCCGGCATGGCCGGCCAGCGAGGGCACCTTGAGGACACCGGCCGCGAGGATGACCGGGGTGGCCAGCAGGAAGGCGAACCGGGCGGCGTCCTCGTGGTCCAGGCCGCGCAGCAGCCCGCCGGCCATGGTCACCCCGGACCGGCTGATCCCGGCGAGCAGGGCGAGGATCTGCGCGGACCCGATCATGATGGCGCTCCCGTAGGAGAGTCGCGAGATCCGCTCGTCCGATTCTTCCGCCGCGGCGATGTCGTCAGCGGCGCGCCCCCCGGACGGCTTGCGGTGCGACGCCGGCATCTCGCCTGCGGCCTGCCCGTCGGGGTAGGCAGGGGCGGAGGCGGCTGGGTACCCGGGCACCGCCGCCGGCGGGGAGCCTGCGGGCGCGTAGGACTGCACCGGGCGTCCGGCGGTGACCGTGGCGCCCGGCTGCTTCCTGCGGGCGGCGGACCGGCGCAACGCCTCCGCGCCGAGCAGGATCAGCCCGTTGACGAACAAGAAGGCCGCTGCCGCGAGGGGCTTGGCGAACAAGGTGCGGAAGTCGTGCTCAAGGACGAGGCCGGTCACTCCCACCGGAATGGTCGCGAAGATGACCATCCAGGCGAGCCGCTCGTCCTTGTCCCGCACCGACAGCCGCAGCCGCCGTGCCTGCACGCTCAGCCGGACGCTGGCGGGCAGGCTGCGCAGGAAGCCCCGGATGATCCTGATCCAGTCGGCGCGGAAGAACCACAGCAGTGCCAGCGCCGTCGCGCAGTGCAGCGCCACGATGTAGGCCAGGTAGAACGAGGACTCGCTGCTCTCCTGGGAGGACTGGGTGACCAGCGTCTGCCAGGAGCCGCCGAACCACGCCGGGACCAGCACGGAGTGGCCGAGGCTGGATATCGGGAACAACTCTGTGACACCCTGGATCAGGGCGATCACTATCGCTTGAAAGTACGTCACGCTGGCTCCTTGTCGCGCAAGAGGAGAGGGACGGCAGCCGGTCCGCAGGCCCCTGGGATCCGCGGCAGCGTTTTATTTCTACAGACGTGTAGATGTTATGGCATGCCGCCCGTTCTCGCCAGCGCCTGAGCGCCGTTCGGCCGCGACCGTCAAGCCTGATGGCAATGCCCGCTCGGCCGCGACCACGAGGAGCGGAGAGCCGGCCTTCCGCGGCCGCCGCGCGCCTGAACGATCGCCCCGCATTGACCGATATCACTCTTAGTCATTGGTTGTCCGTCACTATATGCATTTCGGATTATAAGGCGTACCTTGTCGTACTTAACGGGAGCGGGCATCCCGTGCCGTAGCGAAGGCCCCGGGCAGGCAGCCTGGAACGCCTGCCAAGAGGACGGAGGAAGGATGACCAAAGCACACCAGCGACGTGGTCTTGGCCTCGCCCTTATCCTGGGTGTGGTGACCGCGCTCGCCATGGCGTCCCCGATGACGGCAAGCGCCGCGCCATCAGTGAGCGCCGCGCCTACCGCAGCGCCTTGCAACATCTCGGGGCAGCAGGTCTCTAGCTCGGGACACGGCCACCATCTCAGCGGCATCATCATCGCGGGCGGTATCAGTACCAATTCCGGCGGCTGTCACAAGCCCCCGCCCGAGCCGGCGTACAACGGCACTCCCCCGCTGCTCTTCAACGGAGCCTCAGCGGCGAACTGCGTCTTCTCTCCCTGCGACAACGGCAACGTCATGATGACGGCATCGACCGGCCCGCTGGTGGTCGTGCCGATCTTCTGGGTGCCGTCCGGGTACTCGATGTCGGCCTCCTACAAGAGCATCCTCAACTCCTACGTCGCTGACGTGGCCAAGGACAGCGGCGGCACCCAGAACGTGTTCTCGGTGGCGAACGAGTACTACGGCAACAACGGGCAGATCCACTACAACGTCAAGCTCGGCCCGGTCCTCACCGACACCAGCCCGATCACCAGCGGCTGCACCCTGGAGGCCGCTGACACAACGGGGATCTACGCTGACGGCTCGGGCTACAGCGCCTGCGTAGACGACCCCCAGCTCCAGGCCGAGGTAGACAGCGTCACCGCGGCCAAGAAGCTGCCGCACGACCTGAGCCACATCTACGTGCTGTACCTGCCCAAGGGCGTCGAGTCCTGCTTCCTGCCCGGCGAGACGGCCACCGTCGGCCCCAACGGGCAGTTCTGCACCATCAACCACCAGGAGACCGCGGCGTACTGCGCGTACCACAGCACCGACCTGAACAGCGCGGTGTACGCGAACATGGCCTACCCGATCTACGCGTCGCCTGTCGGGTTCACCTGCGGTAGCGACGCCAGGTTCCCCGTGATCGAGTCGCCCAACGGTAACCCCGACGCCGACACCCAGGTCAGCCCCCTAAGTCACGAGCTCAATGAAGCGCTCACCGATCCGGACACGGAGACCGGCTGGTATGACTCCCATGGCTTCGAGAACGGCGACGAGTGCGCGTACATCTTCGGCCAGACGCGCGGCGCGGTCGGCGGCTACTACAACCAGGTGATCAACGGCGGGCACTTCCTGACCCAGGAAGAGTTCACCAACAAGGTATTCAATGCCTCCGGCGGTAAGGCCGGGTGCGTGCAGAGCCAGTCGGCCGAGCAGTCCGCCGCCTGACGGCGCGGCCCTGAAGGGCCCGTC
>DASWAE010000041.1:0-16518 GCA_036391275.1 Trebonia sp. | reverse complement strand
CCTGGCGGCGGTCCCGGTGGCGGCACCGGCGGACCGGCCCGTCCTGGTGGCGGCGGCGGTCGTGGCCGCCCAGGCGGCGGCGGTACCGCCGGCGCGTTCGGGCGTCCCGGCGGCAAGCCGGGCCGTGCCCGCAAGTCGAAGAGGCAGCGCAGGCAAGAGTTCGACAACATGCAGGCCCCGACGATCGGCGGCGTGCAGGTACCGCGCGGCCAGGGCCAGGTCATCAGGCTCAGCCGCGGCGCCAGCCTGAGCGACTTCGCCGACAAGATCGGCGCGAACCCGGCCAGCCTGGTGCAGGTGCTGTTCCACCTCGGCGAGATGGTCACCGCGACGCAGTCGGTCAACGACGAGACGCTGCAGCTGCTCGGTGCCGAGCTGAACTACACGGTCCAGGTCGTCTCCCCCGAGGAGGAGGACCGGGAGCTGCTCGAGACGTTCAGCATCGAGTTCGGCGAGGACGAGGGCGGCGAGGAGGACCTGGTCCCCAGGCCGCCGGTGGTCACCGTCATGGGCCATGTCGACCACGGCAAGACCAAGCTCCTCGACGCGATCAGGCACACCAACATCGTCGCCAAAGAGGCGGGTGGCATCACCCAGCACATCGGCGCCTACCAGGTGGCCGCCGAGGTCGACGGCGAAGAGCGCAAGATCACCTTCATCGACACCCCGGGCCACGAGGCGTTCACCGCCATGCGGGCCCGCGGCGCGGAGACCACCGACCTCGCGGTCCTGGTCGTCGCGGCCGACGACGGCGTGAAGCCGCAGACCACTGAGGCGCTTAACCACGCCCAGGCGGCCGGCGTGCCGATCGTGGTGGCGGTGAACAAGGTCGACAAGGAGGGCGCCGACCCGTCCCGGGTGCGGGCGCAGCTCACCGAGTACGGGCTGATCGCCGAGGAGTTCGGTGGCGACACCCAGTTCGTGGACGTGTCCGCGACGAAGGGAATCGGCATCGACAGCCTGCTCGAGGCGATCGTGCTCACCGCGGACGCCACGCTCGACCTGCGGGCCAACCCCCACCAGGACGCGCAGGGCGTCGCGATCGAGGCGCAGCTCGACAAGGGCCGCGGCCCGGTGGCGACCGTGCTCGTACAGCGCGGCACGCTGCACGTCGGTGACTCGATCGTGGCGGGCGAGGCCTACGGCCGCGTGCGGGCCATGCTCGACGAGGACGGCAACCAGCTCACCGAGGCACCGCCGTCGCGCCCCGTGCAGGTGCTCGGCCTCACCGCGGTGCCGAAGGCGGGCGACAACTTCCTCGTCGTCTCCGACGACCGGATGGCCAGGCAGATCGCCGAGCGCCGGGAGGCGCGCGAGCGGACCGCCCAGTTCGCACAGCGCCGCCGCCGGGTGACGCTGGAGGACCTGGAGTCGGTGCTCAAGGCCGGCGAGCGCGAGGAACTGCTGCTGATCATCAAGGGCGACGTGTCCGGCTCGGTGGAGGCACTGGAGGACGCGCTGCTCAAGCTCGACGTGGGCGAGGAGGTGTCCCTCCGGGTCATCGGCCGCGGCGTCGGCGCGATCACGCAGGACGACGTGAACCTGGCCATCGCCTCGGACGCGGTGATCATCGGCTTCAACGTCCGGCCGGCCGAGCGGGCGGGCGAGCTCGCCCGGCGCGAGGGCGTGGACATCCGCTACTACTCGATCATCTACCAGGCGATCGAAGAGGTTGAGGCCGCGCTCAAGGGCATGCTCAAGCCCGAGTTCGAGGAGGTCCAGCTCGGCACGGCGGAGGTCCGCGAGGTCTTCCGGGTGCCGCGCGTCGGCAACGTCGCGGGCTGCCTCGTCCGTTCCGGCACGATCACCCGCAACAGCAAGGCGCGGGTCATCAGGGACGGCGTGGTGATCTCCGACAACCTCACGGTGGAGAGCCTGCGCAGGTTCAAGGACGACGCGACCGAGGTCCGCGAGGGCTACGAGTGCGGTATCGGCATCGGCTACAACGACATCCGGATCGAGGACGTCATCGAGACGTTCGAGATGCGGGAGAAGCCGAGGGCCTAGCAAGACCCAGCAACCTGCGGGCCCTGAATCAGGGCCCGCAGGCGGCGGTCTGGGGCACCGCCGCGGTGAACGGACAACGCCCTGAACCCATGTACGTAGCCGCCCTGACCCTGGACGTGCTGCTCGGTGACGTCCGTTCGCTCAAGCAGAAACGGGCGGTCGTCCGGCCGCTCGTGGCCGAGCTGCGCCGCCGCTACCCCGGGGTCGCCGTCGCCGAGACGGGGCACCTCGACCTGCATCGTCGGGCCGAAATCGGGGTAGCGGTGGTGTCCGCCACCGCCGGTAACGCCACCCAGCTGCTCGACGAGTGCGAGCGGATGATCGCCGCGCACCCGGAAATTGAGCTGCTGTCCGCGCGGCAGCGGCTGTACAACGAAGAAGAATGACCGGCCGTTGCTCTAACAACCGAGGGAGTGACCGACCATGGAGGACGCTCGCACGCGGCGCCTTGCCGAACGGATCGCCAAGATCGTCGCCGAGCTGCTCGAGCGCCGGATCAAGGATCCGAGGCTGGGCTTTGTCACCGTGACCGAGGCACGGCTGACCTCCGACCTGCGGGAAGCCAAGGTCTTCTACACAGTGTTCGGCGACGCCGCCGAGCGGGAGGAGACGGCCGCCGCGCTGCGCAGCGCGACCGGCATCATCCGCTCGGAGGTGGGACGGCTGATCGGGCTGCGGCACACCCCCTCGCTCGAGTTCATCGCCGACGCGCTGCCGGAGAACGCGCAGCGGATCGACGACCTGGTGGCGGCCGCCCGCGCGCGGGACGCCGAGCTGGCCCGCGCCCGCGAGGGCGCCCAGTGGGCCGGCGACCCGGACCCGTACAAGAAGCCCGCCGACGACTGGTCCGGCGAAGACGACGACGACTGGGCCGACGAGGACGAGTGACCCGGGAGGACGCCTGGCCCTCCGGCCTGGTCATCATCGATAAGCCGGGCGGCATGACCTCGCACGACGTCGTCGCGCGGGTCCGCCGCCTGGCCCGGACCCGCCGCGTCGGGCACGCGGGCACCCTCGACCCCATGGCGACCGGCGTCCTCGTCGTCGGCATCGAGAAGGCCACCCGGCTGCTCGGCCACCTCATGCTGACCGAGAAGACCTACCACGCCACGATCCGCCTCGGCCAGGCCACGAGCACCGACGACGCGGAGGGCGAGCCGACGGACGGCAGCTCGGCCGCCGCGGTCACCGCCGAGGCGCTCGACGACGGGATCGCCGGGCTCACCGGCGAGATCCTCCAGGTGCCGCCCGGCGTGAGCGCGATCAAGGTGAACGGCCAGCGCGCCTACAAGCTCACCCGGGCCGGCGCGGCACCCGAACTCGCCGCCCGTCCGGTCACCGTCCACGAGTTCACCCTCGTCGCCACCAGGGAGCACGGCGACCTGCTCGACGTCGACGCGGTCGTCCGCTGCTCGAGCGGCACCTACATCCGGGCCCTGGCCCGGGACCTCGGCGCCGCGCTCGGCACCGGCGGCCACCTGACCGCGCTGCGCCGCACCGCCGTCGGCCCGTACACCACCGCCATGGCACGCACCCTGGCAGACCTGGAAGATCAACCGCAGTCGCCAGAACGGGGGCGGGTAAACCCGGATCCCCCGGTGATCCCGCTGGCGGACGCGGCCGCCGCGGCGTTCCCGCGCATCGATCTGACCGGCGACGAGGCCCGCCGCCTGGCGCAAGGCGCCCGCCTCCCGCTCTCGCCAGATGTCCCTCTGTCCCCGGCGGGCACGGAGGCGCCCATCGCCGCGTTCGCCCCTGACGGCAGCTTCGTCGCGCTGGTAACCGCCACGGAGGGCCGGCTGCGCTCGCTGGCCGTCTTCACCTGAGCGGATCAGGATCCCGTGAGGCGGCGGGCCAGGCCCGAGTTCTGGGCTGCCAGCTTCCACTTGTGGAGCCGGGCCAGCGCCTTGTACGACACGGCAGGATGGACCTCGAAGACCCCGACGACGGCCTCGGCCTCGCCGCCGAGCGAGCGCTTGATGACGGCGATCCCCTCGTTCGGCACGCTGCCCATGTTGTAGGTGAGTCCCCGGGCGCCGGCCCACTTGATCGAGTCCCAGTGCAGCAGCGTATGGGGGCTCATCGAGCGGACCCGTGGTCCGACTATCTGCCAGCCCCACAGCCGCTCGTCGCCGACGATGGAGGCGGTCATCCCGTACAGGGTGCCGTCCTCCCCGTGAGCGGTCCGCCACAGCATGCGCGGCTGGCTGGCCAGCCGCTGAACCATCGACCTGACTGCGGCGCCGCTGTACAGCGGCACGCCTCCGTGCTGCTCGTAAAGAGCGGTCATCTGCTCGGGGAACCACTGCGTGATCTCTTCCGGCGTGCTGTCGCGCACGACGATGCCCCGCGCCTCGGTTTGCCTGATCGACTGGCGCCGCCCGCTTGACATCGCCTTCCAGCAGTCGTCAAGCGACTTAGTGGCCGGCAGTATGTAGTTCTCCCAGGTACCTGCCCTCCGTCCCGTGGCGGTCAAGTCCTCGGGCTTCACCTTGAGGTCCGGATGCAAGTCCCAGCGGGCGGCGACCGTCAGGTGGCGCCGCAGCACGGGCCTGAGCTCACGGAGCAGTTCGGTCATGCGCCCCGCGCGCAGCGCCTCACCGCGGAGCACCGGACCGGCCGGGACGGGGGAGAAGTTCACCGTCGTAACGGGGCCGAGGCGGCGGAACAGCAGGGGCGCGAAGCCGAGGCGCTCACCGCCGGAGTCGACGGCGAAGGCATGGAACTTGTAGTTCAACGCGCCGGCCAGCGCCTGCTGGAAGAACCAGTGCTGATACCCGGTCACCCCGACACACTGGCTGAGCTCGGCTTCATAAGCCTGCTCGTCGTCTAGTTCACAAATCGCCATTGAGATCCTCCATTCCGCGAAAGACACAGCTCAGCTAGATCCAGGGATGACGAAACACGCAATTGGAGTCAGGGATTCACAGTCATCCCGAATCTCGGAAGCCTACCGTCCACCGGTCGCGATGCGTAGGACTTCCTTAACTACTTTGAGAGAGTTCGCGCAGGTTCGCCAGGCCGCGGGCCCGCCCGTCGACGTCCGCCCGCGGCCGGGCGACGCGTGGGTTCCTGGTCCCCAGCGCGCTTCTGAACTTCCTCTGTGACTAGCGGTTGTCACCGGATGGCGCAGGGACTCCCACGAATTCGGTAGTTGGAGTGCTGAGATTCAACTGTAACCATCGCAAAAGCTACCAACTGTTGTGTAAACCGTCGAAAAAGCTGTACAACGATGCGGATGATGGTTCCAACTCCCGCGCCGCGCGCGGTCGCGGACGAGCCGCCGGCGGTCCGCGTTGCCGGGCTGCACAAGCGCTACGGCGACGTGAACGCCCTCGCCGCGACGGACCTCACGGTCCGGCCGGGCGAGTTCTTCACGCTGCTCGGCCCGTCCGGCTCCGGCAAGACCACGCTGCTGCGGCTGATCGCCGGGTTCGAGCGCCCGGATGGCGGCAGCATCGAGCTGGCGGGGAAGGACGTCACGGGGGTCCCGCCCTTCGCGCGGGACGTGAACACGGTCTTCCAGGACTACGCGCTGTTCCCGCACATGACGATCGCGGAGAACGTTGAGTACGGCCTGAAGGTGCGCCGGGTCGGCAAGGCGGAGCGCAGGCAGCGCGTGGCCCGGACGCTCGACATGGTCCAGCTCGGCGCCCTCGGCGCGCGCAAGCCCGCGCAGCTTTCCGGCGGCCAGCGCCAGCGCGTCGCGCTGGCCCGGTCGATCGTCAACGAGCCGCAGGTGCTGCTGCTCGATGAGCCGCTCGGCGCCCTTGACCTGAAGCTGCGCCAGCACATGCAGCGGGAGCTGCTGCGCATCCAGCGCGAGGTCGGCATCACCTTCATCTACGTCACGCATGACCAGGAAGAGGCGCTGACGATGAGCGACCGCATCGCGGTGCTCAACCTCGGCCGGATCGAGCAGGTGGGAGCGCCCGCCGAGGTCTACGAGCAGCCGAAGACGGCGTTCGTCGCGGACTTCATCGGCGTCTCCAACCTGATCCGGCGCGACGGACGCGAGCTCACCGTGCGCCCGGAGAAGATCACCATCCTCGCCGACGGCGCCGGGGCGCCGGCGGGCGCGCACGTCGAGCCGGGCACGGTCAGGGACGTCATCTACGCGGGCGTGCTCACCCGGTACGTGGTCGAGCTTGACGCGGGGGGCGAGCTGACGGTCACCCGCCTGAACACCGATTCGTCTCCCGGTGACCTGGCCGGAACCTGGTCAGGCGGCGCACGGGTGCGCGTCGCCTGGCAGGACCGGCAGGCCTACACGATTTCCGAGCAGGCTCCGGGCACGGTCGTCGCCGGGGCAGGGGAGGGCTAGAACCATGATCAGAATCAGGCAGCGCTCAGCAAGACCGGTGCGCTCGGCCAGCGTGATCGCCGCGGGTATCGCCGCGCTGACCCTGGGCGTCGCCGCGTGCAGCAGCTCAACCAGCACGGCGCCGTCCGGCGGCGCGACCAGCGCGGGCGGCGGCGGTGGCAGCAGCGCGACCGCGCAGGCGGGCACCTCCGGCCTCACCGTTCCCACCGCGAACCTGCCGGTGCTGCAGAAGGTGGGCAAGGGCGAGGGCCAGCTCAACCTGATCGCCTGGGAGGGCTACCTCGACCCGTCCTGGGTCAAGCCGTTCCAGCAGCAGACCGGCTGCATCGTCAACGCCAAGTACGCCGGCTCCTCCGATGAGATGGTCTCGCTGATGAAGGACGGCGGCGGCGGCCAGTACGACATGGTGTCCTCCTCGGGCGACGCCGACCTGCGCATCCTGTACGCGGGCGACGCGCACCCGGTGAACATGGCGCTGATCCCGGCTGCCAAGGACTTCTTCCCCGCCTTCCAGGCGCCGGGCTTCAACACGATCAACGGCGTGCACTACGGCGTGTCGCTGCAGTGGGGCCCGAACGTGCTGATGTACAACACCAAGGACTTCCCGGCCGCCCCGACCTCGTGGTCGGTGCTGTACGACCCGGCCAACAAGGGCAAGGTCACCGTCCCCGACAACCCGATCCAGATCGCGGACGCGGCGCTCTACCTGGAGAAGACCAAGCCGAGCCTGGGCATCACCGACCCGTACGAGCTGACCCAGCCCCAGTTCCAGGCCGCGGTCGCGCTGCTCACCCAGCAGCAGCCGCTGGTGAAGAAGTACTGGGCGCTGGCATCGGAGGAGATCTCCGACTTCCAGAACGGCAACGTGACCCTCGGGGCGGGCTGGCCGTACCAGGTCAGCACGCTGAAGGCGGCCAAGTTCCCGATCGGCTCGACCGTGCCCGCGGAAGGCGCGACCGGCTGGGCGGACACCTGGATGCTGGCCGCCAAGGCCCCGCACCCGAACTGCGCCTACATGTGGATGCAGTACATCAGCACTCCGCAGGTGCAGGCCAAGCAGGCGGTCACCTACGGCGAGACCCCGGACAACGCCAAGGCCTGCGCCTACATGGACAAGCTGCAGGCCGGCTCGTGCGCGGAGTACCACGCCAACGCCCCGGCCAGCTACCTGGCGTCGATCAGCCTGTGGAAGACGCCGCTGGCGACCTGTGACAACGGCCAGAACGACTGCGTGCCCTACGCCCAGTGGGTCACCGCCTGGAACACGCAGGTTAAGTAGTCAGCAAGCAGATGACCTATACAGCGGGAACCAGGCAGCTGACGCAAGTCGCGGCGGGCGCCGGGCAGGGGCGGTGGCTGCGGCTGTCCACCGTCTTGTGGCGCCGCCCCTGGGCGCGGGCGACGCTGCTGCTCACCCCTCCGCTCGCCTGGTTCCTGCTGGTCTACGTCGCCTCGCTGGTCGTCCTGCTCGTCACCGCGTTCTGGTCGATCAACCCGTTCACCACGAACATCGACCGGACCTGGTCGCTAGCGAACTTCCAGCAGATCTTCACCACCCCGGCGTACCTGTCGGACATCGGCCAGACGGTCGCGATGGCCGCCGAGGTGACGGTGACCGACGCGATCATCGCGTTCCCGTTCGCCTACTTCATGGCGCGGGTCGCGGCGCCGCGGACCCGGACCGCGCTGTTCGTGGCGATCATGCTGCCGCTGTGGGCGAGCTACCTGGCGAAGGTCTACTCGTGGGTGCTGATCTTCACCAACAACGGGTTCCTCGACTGGGTGGCAGGCGGTCTCGGCCTCGGGCACCCGCAGCTGATCTACACGAACTGGGCCGTGTACGCCGTGTTCTGCTACCTGTGGCTGCCCTACATGATCATCCCGGTGTACGGCGCGCTCGAGCGCGTGCCCGACTCGATGATCGAGGCCTCGCAGGACCTGGGCGGGCGGACCTGGCGGACCACGCGGTCCGTGCTGCTCCCGCTGGTGCTTCCCGGCCTCGTGGCGGGCTCGATCTTCACGTTCTCGCTGACCCTCGGCGACTACATCACGCCGCTGCTCATCGGCGGCACGAAGGCGAACTTCATCGGGAATGTCATCTACACCAACATCGGCATCGCCAACAATGTGCCATTCGCGGCCGCGATGGCGCTGGTCCCGATCGTCATCATGGGCCTGTACTTGTCGGGCGCCCGGGCGCTCGGCGCGTTCGAGGCACTCTGAAGGGCGGCGGACATGGAATCTAGGGGCCTCCGTATCGCCCTTCGCGCCTGGGTCGCGCTGGTGCTGCTTTTCCTTTTCGTGCCCGTCGCGCTTATCGTGCTTTACGCGTTCAACAAGTCAAATATCGAGAGCTGGCCGATTCCCGGTGTCACCACGCACTGGTTCTCCGTCGCCGCCCGCGACGCCCAGGTGCGCGCGGCGCTATGGCTCTCGGTGCGGGTAGGGCTGGCGGCGACCGTGCTGGCGCTGGTACTCGGCAGCATGGTCTCCTTCGCGCTGCACCAGTTCCGGTTCTTCGGCCGGGACGCCATCTCGCTGCTGCTCGTGCTGCCCATCGCGCTGCCGGGCATCATCACCGGTATCGCGCTGAACTCCTTCTTCACGTTCACCAGCATCCAGTTCAGCACCCTGACGATCGTGGCCGGGCATGCCACGTTCTGCATTGTCGTGGTATTCAACAACCTGATCGCCCGGCTGCGGCGGCTGCCGGGCTCGGTCAGCGAGGCGTCCATGGACCTCGGCGCGCGCGGCTGGCAGACGCTCCGCTACGTGACCCTGCCGCTGAGCGCGACGGCGCTGATCTCCGGCGCGCTGCTGGCGTTCGCCCTGTCCTTCGACGAGGTCATCGTGACGATCTTCACCGCGGGCGCGCAGAACACGCTGCCGCTGTGGATCTTCGGCGCGATCCGGCTCGGCCAGCAGTTGCCCGAGGTCAACGCGGTGGTGACCGTCGTCATCCTGCTGACGCTCATTCCCGTCGTCCTCGCGGCGCGGATCGCGGGCGCCGGCGCGCTGAGCCGCTCCGGTGGAGGGCGCCGCTAACGGCGGCCGCGCACTGGCTAGGCTTGGTCGCGAGCTAAGGAGGGGCGGAGAGCCGTGTACCGCTGGCAGGGCCTGAATGAGGTACCCGCAGGATGGGGTGAATCCGTCATCACGATCGGCGTGTTCGATGGCGTGCACCGGGGGCATCAGCGCATCGTCCAGCGCGCCGCGGAGCTGGGCGCGGAGCTGGGGCTGCCGGTGGTGGCCATCACCTTCGACCCGCACCCGGACGAGGTGGTCAGGCCGGGCAGCCACCCGCCGTTCCTCTGCTCGGCGAGGCGGCGCGCGGAGCTGCTCGCGGGCCTCGGCGTTGACGCGGTGTGCGTGCTCCCGTTCACGCTTGACTTCTCCAGGATCGACCCCGATGAGTTCGTGCGCACCGTGCTCGTCGAGAAGCTGCACGCGGCGGCGGTCGTGATCGGGGAGGACTTCCGCTTCGGCCACAAGGCGGCGGGTGACGTGCCGCTGCTCGACAAGCTCGGCGAGAAGTACGGCTACTACGCCGAAGGGCTGCCGCTGCTCGTGCTCGACGACGTAACGATCTCCTCGACGGCCATCAGGGCGCTGCTCACCGCCGGCGACGTGGCGGAGGCGGCGCGGCTGCTCGGCCGCCCGCACCGCGTCGAGGGCGTGGTCGTCCGCGGTCACCAGCGCGGCCGCCAGCTCGGCTTTCCCACCGCCAACGTCGAGTCGCCGCCGCACACGGCCATCCCCGCCGACGGCATCTACGCGGGCTGGCTCGCCACCCTGGACGAGACGGGCGAGGAAATGAGCCGCTGGCCCGCCGCGATCTCGATCGGCACCAACCCGACCTTCAACGGCCAGGTCCGCACGGTCGAGGCGTACGCGCTCGACCGGACCGACCTGGACCTGTACGGCCTGCACGCCGCGATCGAGTTCGCCGTCCGGCTGCGCGGCACGCTCCGCTTCGAGTCCGTCGACGCCCTCGTCGACCAGATGCGCATCGACGTCGACCAGGCCCGCGCCCTGCTCACCGCCGACGACGGCCCGCGGGATCCCGCCTGAGGCGGAGACCGGCATCGGCACGTCACCGCACGTGGTAGTGTGAAACGCTACCGGTAAACCGCCGGTCGGGACTGGCTGCACCCTCATCGCGGCCGTCTCCTACGGGGCAACCCGCACTCTCTAGAAATTCTAAGGAGCCACGTGCCGCTCGACGCCGATGTTAAGAAGCAGATCTTTGCGGAGTACGCGATCAATGAGGGTGACACCGGTTCGCCGGAGGTCCAGATCGCGCTCATGACCCGCAGGATCAACGACCTGAACGAGCACCTCAAGGTGCACCAGCACGATCACCACAGCCGCCGCGGCCTGCTGCTGCTCGTCGGCCGCCGCCGCCGCCTGCTTGGGTACCTGCGGAACACCGACATCACCCGGTACCGCACGCTGATCGAGCGCCTCGGCCTGCGCCGCTAGGCAGACGTCCCTGGTCACCGGGCCGGACACTGGACCCGGTGACCTCCGGGCCGGTACTGTGGGCCCAGCCATAACAGAATACGAGCGATAACACACATCCCGTAGCCCCCGGCCCGAGCGCCTGGGCCGGTCCTCGGTAGTGGTCCCCGGGTTCAAGGAACTGGGTTTTCAACAGCTCAGCCCCGAGGGCTTCGATCGAAGACCGGCCGGAGTACCTGCTGGTACGTAAAGCGGTACGCCAGAGCCGACCACGGCACGGCGGCGGGTGGGTGCGGGATCTACCGCAAGGAGGTCTCACCCGTGAAGGGTGTGAAAAGCGCCGAAGCCGTTATTGACAACGGTGATTTTGGCGTACGCAGAATCAGGTTCGAAACCGGCCGTCTCGCCCGTCAGGCGTCCGGCTCCGCTCTCGTCGTCCTCGATGACGAGACCGTCGTCCTCTCCGCGACCGTCGCGTCCAAGCAGCCGCGGGAAGGGCTCGACTTCTTCCCGCTGACCGTGGACGTCGAGGAGCGCATGTACGCGGCCGGGCGCATCCCCGGCTCGTTCTTCCGTCGCGAGGGCCGCCCGTCCGAGGACGCGATCCTCACCTGCCGGCTCATCGACCGCCCGCTGCGCCCGTCCTTCGTGAAGGGCCTGCGCAACGAGATCCAGATCGTGGAGACGGTCCTCTCGCTGCACCCCGAGCACCTGTACGACGTGGTGGCGATCAACGCCGCGTCCATGTCCACCCAGCTCGCGGGCCTGCCGTTCGCCGGCCCGATCGGCGGTGTCCGGGTCGCGCTGATCAAGGACCAGTGGGTCGCGTTCCCGACGCACCCCCAGCTTGAGCAGGCCACGTTCGACATGGTGGTCGCCGGCCGGATGCTCGAGGACGGCGACGTCGCGATCATGATGGTGGAGGCGGAGTCAACGCCGCAGACACTCAAGCTGCTCGCCGACGCCGAGGCGACCGGCGCGGTCGCTCCGGACGAGGAGACCGTCGCCGAGGGCCTTGAGGCCGCGAAGCCGTTCATCGCGGCGCTCTGCGAGGCCCAGCGGATCCTCGCCGCCGCAGCGGTCGAGGCTGGCCTCGCCCCGGCGAGCACGGCGGAGTTCCCCGTCTTCCTCGACTACGAGGAGGACGTCTTCGAGGCGGTGTCCAGCGCGGTCTCCGACGAGCTCGCCAAGGCGCTGACCATCGCGGGCAAGCTGGAGCGGGCCGCGGAGGAGGACCGGGTCAAGGTCCTCGCGCACGAGCGGCTCGCAGGGAAGTTCGAGGGCCGCGAGAAGGAGATCAGCGCCGCCCTCCGGTCGCTGACCAAGAAGCTGGTCCGCCAGCGGGTCGTCAACGACGGGCTGCGCATCGACGGCCGCGGGCTCACCGACATCCGGCCGCTCGCGGCCGAGGTGGGCGTGCTGCCCCGGGTCCACGGCTCGGCGCTGTTCGAGCGCGGTGAGACTCAGATCCTCGGTGTCACCACGCTGAACATGCTCCGCATGGAGCAGATGATCGACACGCTCAACCCGGAGCGCACCAAGCGCTACATGCACAACTACAACATGCCGCCGTACTCGACCGGCGAGACCGGCCGGGTGGGCTCGCCCAAGCGGCGCGAGATCGGCCACGGCGCGCTCGCCGAGCTGGCCATCCTCCCGGTGCTGCCGGCTCGCGAGGAGTTCCCGTACGCGATCCGCCAGGTGTCCGAGGCGATCGGCTCCAACGGCTCGACCTCGATGGGCTCCGTCTGCGCCTCGACGCTGGCGCTGCTCAGCGCGGGCGTGCCGCTCAAGGGCATGGTCTCCGGCATCGCGATGGGCCTCATCTATGAGGGCGGCCGGTACGTCACGCTCACCGACATCCTCGGCGCCGAGGACGCGTTCGGCGACATGGACTTCAAGGTGGCCGGCACCGAGCAGGTGATCACCGCCCTGCAGCTCGACACCAAGCTCGACGGGATCCCCGCCTCGGTGCTGGCCGGCGCGCTCAGGCAGGCGCACGGTGCCCGGATGACGATCCTCGGCGTGATGCGCGACGCGATTACCGCGCCGGGCGAGATGTCGCCGTACGCGCCGCGGATCATCACCCTCAAGGTGCCGGTGGACAAGATCGGCGAGGTCATCGGCCCGAAGGGCAAGATGATCAACTCGATCCAGGACGAGACCGGCGCCGAGATCACCATCGAGGACGACGGCACGATCTACGTCGGTGCGACCGACGGCCCGTCCGCCGACGCGGCGCGGGACGCGATCAACGCGATCGCCAACCCGCACATGCCCGAGGTGGGCGAGCGGTTCATGGGCACGGTGGTGAAGACCACCACGTTCGGCGCGTTCCTCTCGCTGCTGCCGGGCAAGGACGGCCTGCTGCACGTCACCCAGATCCGCAAGCTGCACGGCGGCAGGCGGATCGAGAACGTCGAGGACGTCATCCACGTCGGCGACAAGATCCAGGTGGAGATCCGCGAGATCGACGACCGCGGCAAGCTGTCGCTCGTTCCCGTCGAGGTGCTTGAGCGCGAGGCAGCCGGCGAGGACCTGAGCGGCGGTGGGGACTCGGGCGAGGACCGGCCGGGTATCCGCGCCGACCGTGGCGACCGCGACGACCGGCCGCGTCGCGACCGGGGCGACCGGGAGGGCGGGGGCCGTACCCGCCAGCGCTCCCGCGGCGGGCACCGCGAGTAGTGATGGCTTTCGGTGACTCCTCACTCGATGCCGAGTCGACCGTGCGCAGGACCGTCCTTCCGGGCGGCCTGCGCGTGGTCACCGAGTTCCTCCCGGCCGTCCGGTCGGTAGCGCTCGGCATCTGGGTCGGTGTCGGCTCGCGGGACGAGGACGAGGCGCACGCGGGTGCCACCCACTACCTTGAGCACCTGCTGTTCAAGGGCACCCGCAAGCGCACGGCCCTGGAGATCTCGGCGGAGATGGACGCGGTCGGCGGTGAGATGAACGCGTTCACCGCCAAGGAGTACACGTGCTACTACGCGCGGGTGCTCGATGCCGACCTGCCGCTGGCGATCGACGTGCTGTCGGACATGGTGACCTCGTCGCTCATCGAGCCCAAGGACGTGGACGCCGAGCGCAACGTCGTGCTCGAAGAGATCGCGATGAACGAGGACGACCCGTCGGACTCCGTGCACGAGGCGTTCACCACGCACCTGTTCGGCGACACGCCGCTCGGCCGGCCGGTCCTCGGCACCGTGGACTCGATCAACGCGATCACGCGGGAGCAGATCTTCGACCACTACCGGGCCAGGTATACCCCGCCGCACCTCGTGGTGGCGGCGGCGGGCAACCTCGACCATGACTCCGTGGTCGCGCTCGTCCAGGCGGCGTTCACGCCGGTTCTCGCCGATTTCGGCGGCGCCGCGCCGGCGCCGCCGCGGCTGCGCGACGCCGGCGGCCTGTGGGACGGGTACGGCCCGGCGGCCGGCTCGGGCGTGCGGCTCATCTCCCGGCCGATCGAGCAGGCCAACCTGATCCTCGGCTGCGAAGGCCTGTCGCGCACCGACGAGCGGCGGTTCGCGCTCGGCGTGCTGAACGCGGCGCTCGGCGGCGGCATGTCCTCCCGGCTCTTCCAGGAGGTGCGCGAGAAGCGGGGCCTGGCCTACTCGGTCTACAGCTTCGCCTCGCAGCACGCCGACACCGGCCTGTGGGGCATCTACGTCGGCTGCCTGCCGTCGAAGGCCGATGAGGTGCTGTCGATCTGCTCCGCCGAGGTGGCGAAGGTCATCGAGTCGGGGCTGACCGACGCGGAACTCGACCGGGGCAAGGGCCAGGTCCGCGGCGGCATTGTCCTCGGCCTCGAGGACCCGTCGTCCCGGATGACCCGCATCGGCAAGGCCGAACTCGTCTACCCGAACCTGGAAGCGGTCGATGAGATCCTCGCGGCGATCGACGCGGTGACCCACGACGACATCCGCGCCATCGCGGCCGAGGTCCTCAGCAGGCCCAAGGTCCTCGCCGTGGTAGGCCCGTTCGAGGACGACAGCGTCTTCTCAGTCCAGGCCTAGCAGCGGCTCGATCCCCACGGTCAGGCCCGCGGGGAGAGTTGCCACGTTGCGGACCGCCAGGAGCACGCCCGGCATGAACGAGGCGCGGTCCAGCGAGTCGTGACGTATGGTCAGCGTCTCCCCGTGGCCGCCGAGGAGGACCTCCTGATGGGCGAGGAGCCCGGCGACGCGCACCGAGTGGACGTGCACGTCGCCGACGACGGCCCCGCGGGCTCCGTCCAGCTCCTGCGTGGTCGCGTCGGGCGGGGCGCCGAGGCCGGCCTTGGCGCGGGCCTCGCCGATCATCGCGGCGGTGCGCAGGGCGGTGCCCGACGGGGCATCCATCTTGTTCGCGTGGTGCAGCTCGATGATCTCCGCGGAGTCGAAGAAGCGCGCGGCCCGCGCCGCGAAGCTCATCATCAGCACCGCGCCGACGGAGAAGTTCGGCGCGATCAGCACGCGGACGCCGGGCGCCGCGTCCAGCCAGGACCGCACCTCGGCGAGCCGCTCCTCGCCGAAGCCCGAGGTGCCGACCGCCACGTTCAGCCCGTGCTCCACGCACCAGCGCAGGTTCCCCATCACCGCGGCCACGTGCGTGAAGTCGACCACCACGTCGCACCCGAGCAACCCGTCGAGCGCGTCGCCCTGGTCGACCTGGGCCGCCACCGAGGCATCGGGCGCGCCCTCGATGGCCTCGCGCACCGTGCGCCCCATGCGCCCCCGGGCACCAAGGACCCCGACCTTGATCATCGCACCCTCCCGCAGTGTCTCCTGCCGACCGCTGGATTCTACGCCGCCCCCCCGGCGCGTAGGCTCGAGGCATGTGCCGTTCCATCAAGACCCTGCGCCCGCCGTACGCCGAAGTCGTGACCGACGAGGACATGCGGGCCGCGGCGCTCCAGTACGTGCGGAAGATCAGCGGGTTCCGTGCGCCCGCGGCGCGCAACGCGGCCGCCTTCGATCAGGCCGTCGCGGAGGTCGCCGCCGCGACCGCCCGCCTGCTCGACGCGATCGAGGTGCGCGCCCCCGCCTCCCGGCCGGGCCGACGGCAGTAGCCTTGGGGCATGGAGGAGACCGAGAGCCGGGTCGAGGTGTACGTCACGACGGACACCTCGGGCGCGCCGCACAAGGCGGGCGAGCCCAAGCTTTACGTGATGTACGACGCCGCCAAGCCGGAAGCGGGCAGGCTGTACTTCACCGAGGCCGAGTGGGACGCGTTCGTGCTCGGCGTCAAGGACGGCGAGTTCGACCTCGACGAGGAGGGGAACCTGCCGCCGCTGCCCGAATCGCAGCACCAGAACTAGTAGGCGTCCCTTACCAGAGGGTGGGCTGTGCGGCCTCGGCGCCGTCCGCGACGGCCCACGCGCCCAGCACACCCTCGTGGCGGAGCAGCCACTCCTTCCGGTCCAGGCCCCAGCCGTAGCCGGTCAGCGAGCCGTCCGCACCGATCACCCGGTGACACGGCAGGATGATCGAGATGGGGTTCCGCCCGTTGGCGAGCCCGACCGCCCTGGACGCCAGCAGCGACTTGCCGAGCGCGGCGGCCACGTCACCGTAGCTCATCGTCGTCCCGTAGGGGATGCGGGCGAGCTCTTCCCACACGGATAGCTGAAACGGCGTCCCGCGCGGCGCGAGCGGCAGGTCGAACTCCTTCCGCGATCCCGCGAAGTACTCGGCGAGCTGGGCGGCCGCGGTGCCGAATCCGCCGGGACGGCGGGTCCAGCCGGGCTGAAC
>DASWAE010000040.1:0-24334 GCA_036391275.1 Trebonia sp. | reverse complement strand
GCGCCGGCCCGTGCCGTGCGTCCCTTGCCTCCGCCGCAGCCCGAGCCCGCGGCGCCGCCCGCCGCCTTCGGCAAGAGGCCGGGCGGCGGCCAGGCGGGTGGCAGGCCCCGTGGCCGGCACGCCGCCGACGGGCGGGGTCACGCCACCGCCGCGGGCCGCGGCCAGGCCGCGACCCGGAGCAGCTCCGCGCGCGCGACAGAGCCCGTCGCTCCCGCGGAGGAGACGGACACCATCCCGCAGGGCCAGGCCAGCGGTCCGCAGCCGATCCTGCCTCAGGGCCTGCAGCCGCGTCGCCCCCGCAACCTCCAGTACTCGGCGCCATCAGAAACGGGCGGCGTCGAGCGGCACGGCGACACCGCCGCTGACCCGTACGCCAACGTGGGCCGTAACGACCTGTGCCCGTGCGGCTCCGGCCGCAAGTACAAGCGCTGCCACGGCGCCAGGAGCTAGCTCCCCGCGCCGGCCGCTGGTCACCGAGCCAGTAAGCGCCGTGTGCCGTTAGGCCGGCTATAGCCCATGTGCAGCCGGCCTAACGGCACACGCGGGCCATGGCCACGGTCATCCCGGCATCCTTAACACCACCGGCCTCAGCCGCACCATCGCCGCAGCGTAAGTCCATGATCGCGAAGGGTTGTGCGCGTTATGACGCCCATAACCCTTCTCAACCCAAAAACCCTTCCGTAAAAGTCACTCTGCCAGAGAAGATGTGCGGTACTAGGCAGCTCGCGGCCCGCACTGGTCACCATGCCTCCTCTGGCAACGCCGCCCCGGGCTAACGACCGCTGCCGGGTACCGCCAGACGGTCGCCGGACTCCCCGGCCTCCCGGCCGCCCGCGGCCTCCCGGACTCCCGGCACTGGTCGCTTAGCCGGCCTCGATGTCGGTGCAGCGCCACGGCGCGGCAGGCTTGCCGCGCCACGCGGGCTGTCCGGGGGTGGCCGGCTGCCCGGGCGGCATGGCTCGCTCCAGCCGGACGGCCAGGGCCCGCGCTCGCGGGCCCGCCGTCACGACGATCGTCATCTCGATCACACCCGGGTTCGGCGCGGCGGTCAGCACGCGCAGGATCCTCGGCCGGTGATCGCCGCAGAACAGCGGAAGCAGCCTGCGCACCTGGATGCTGCCGCGCTCGGACATCCAGGGCAGCACCTGCTGGAGCGGGCGCACGCCCGCGAGCGCCTCCGCGAGCAGCACCGCGAACTGGCGCGGCCAGGAAGGTTCCTGGTCGCCGGGGACGACGCGCGGTGCCGCGGCCCGGTCAGGCCCGGCGCCCCGTGGCGCCTCCGCGACCGGGATGCCGTCACCCGGGGACAAGACGTCCGGCACCCGCATGACGCCCATCGCTGCCAGGTCGAGGTCGGGCAGTGCGGGCGCCGCCTGAACTTGCTGTGCGGTCATGGCACCATTTCTACCCGTTACCCCCGACATTCCGGCATGACCAGGCCTGCGGCCAGCCATGGCCCGGCGGCCCCGACAAAATGGACAGGGACCCGTCCAGGCCATGGCGCTTCGCCGACAGCTGGCGCCGCCGGTCGCTAGGCTTTGCCCGTGGCGCGCGTAGACCCGCAACTTGATGCCAGCGTCGCTGGCGCGCAACCTGTTGCCAGCACCGCCGGGGCAAGGCGAGGCAATCCGCGCCCGCGGAAGGCCGGGCGGCAGGCCGTCCCGGTGGCGGCGGAGAGCCGGTCGGCGACGGCGGCGGCGGCGAAGGGCAAGGCCTACCCGTTTACCGCCGACCCGGGCCGCGCGGCGAACATGCGGGGCAACCGGCGCGCCGACACCAAGCCGGAACTGGCGCTGCGGGCGGCGCTTTTCGCCATGGGTTACCGTTACCGCAAGGACCTCAGGCTCGACCTGCCGGCCCGCCGGGTGCGGCCCGACATCGCGTTCACCAGCCGGCGGGTTGCCGTGTTCGTCGACGGCTGCTTCTGGCATGCCTGCCCCGAGCATGGCAGCAAGCCCAAGAGCAACGAGTGGTACTGGTCGCCCAAGCTGACCAGGAACGTGGAACGGGACCGCGCTGTCGACGAAGCGCTGACCGAGGCCGGCTGGACGGTGATCAGGCTCTGGGAGCACGTCCCGCTGCCCGACGCGGTGGCCGCCGTAGTCGCCGCCGTAGGCACGCCAAAGGCACTGCGACCTCGATAGCATTTCCGCCATGCGGGTCTACCTGCCATGCACGCTGCCTGGCCTGGCCGACATCCTCGTCAAGGGCGAGATCGGCCCGCCGCCGCTGCGGGCGTTCGCCGTCACTCCGGCACTGCGCGAGGGATACGCGAGCGGTGATGACGAGGAACTCGAGTACGTCGCGATGCTGGCGGCGGCCCGGCGGTCGCTCCGGCTGCTCGACTCCGACCAGGCCGCCCCGCGCCGTCGCGTGGTGCTCGCCGCCGATGTCCCCGACCGCGAGGTCAGCTGGGAGGCCTACGACGACGACGCCGCGGCGGTCCTTGTCCGCGCCGCCGTCCCGGTCGCGGCGGTCGCCTCGGGTCACGTCGATGAGCTTGCGGCGGTGCCCGACGTCACCGCCGCCGCCGCCGCGGTCATCGCCGCCGACGCGGGCGACGACGACGCCTCGTTTACCGTCGGCTCCGCCGAGGCCCACGAGCTTGCCTGGTACGCCACCCAGGAGCTGCAGTACCTCTAGTACCGCGTTAGGGTTGGCGGCGGCTGGGGAAGGTGCCCGGTATGGATGCCGTAACGCGGGTTCCCGTGCCGTACAACGAGCCGGTAAGGCAGTACCAGCCTGGCAGCGCTGACCGGGCAGCGCTCGCGGCCAAGATCAAGGAACTGGCCGGCCAGCGGGCCGAGCTGACCATGAGCATCGGCGGCCGGGCCGTAATGGGCTCGGGTGAGCGGGTGCCGGTGGTCAAGCCACATGACTTCCGGCACGTCCTCGGCGATCTCGGGAACGCGACCGACGAGGACGTGGCGGCGGCGATCGCCGCCGCGGGCGGCGCGGCGAAGGGATGGCGGGCGCTGTCTTTCGACGACCGTGCGGCGGTTTTCCTCCGTGCCGCCGACCTGCTCGCCGGGCCGTGGCGCGCGACGCTGAACGCCGCGACGATCCTCGGCCAGTCGAAATCGGTGTTCCAGGCCGAGATCGACGCCGCCTGCGAGCTGATTGACTTCTGGCGGTACAACGTCGCCTTCGGCAGGCAGCTGCTCGCGGAGCAGCCGGTTTCCGCACCCGGCGCCTGGAACCGCATGGAGTACCGGCCGCTCGAAGGCTTCGTGCTGGCGATCACGCCGTTCAACTTCACCGCGATCGCGGGGAACCTGCCGTCGGCGCCCGCGCTGCTCGGCAACGTGGTGGTGTGGAAGCCGTCGCCGACCCAGCAGCTGGCGGCGCACTACCTGATGGCACTGCTGCACGCCGCCGGGCTGCCGCCCGGTGTGATCAACCTGGTGACGGGCGACGGCCAGGCGGTCTCCCGGGTGGCGCTGTCCCATCCCGACCTCGCCGGGATCCACTTCACCGGGTCAACCGGGACCTTCCAGCACCTGTGGCGCACCGTCGGGCAGAACATCGACCGGTTCCGGGATTACCCGCGGCTGGTCGGCGAGACCGGCGGCAAGGACTTCGTGATCGTGCACCCGTCGGCCGATCCGGCTTCCATCGCCACCACGCTGGTCCGCGGTGCCTTCGAGTACCAGGGCCAGAAGTGCTCCGCCGCCTCCCGCGCCTACCTGCCCGCCTCCCTGTGGGCGGTGGTCAGGGACCAGCTCATCGCCGATACACAGTCGATTACCTACGGTGACGTGTCCGAGGACCTGTCCCTGTTCGGCGGCGCGGTGATCGACGCCCGCGCGGCGGAGAAGCATCGCGCCGCGTTCGACCGGGCGCGGTCGCGCCCGTCGGTCTCTTTCCTGACCGGCGGCCAGGTCAACGACGAGACGGGCTACTTCGTCACGCCGACCATCCTTGAGTGCGCCGACCCGGCCGACGAGGTGTTCACCACCGAGTACTTCGGCCCGATCCTCGCGGTCCACGTCTACCAGGACACGGATTACTCCGCGATGCTCGCGCAGGCCGCCGGCGCGGCACCGTACGCGCTGACCGGCTCGATCCTCGCCACCGACCGCGCCGCGATCGCGGAGGCGTCGGAGGTGCTCAGGTACAGCGCGGGCAACTTCTACGTGAACGACAAGCCGACCGGTGCGGTGGTCGGCCAGCAGCCGTTCGGCGGCGCGCGGGCCAGCGGTACCGACGACAAGGCGGGCTCGGTCTTCAACCTCATCCGCTGGGTGTCCGCCCGCGCGATCAAGGAGACGTTCGTCCCGCCGACCGACTACCGTTATCCCCACATGAGTTGATGCCTCCCGGATTTCGCACGCCCGCCGTCCGCGCGGGGCTAAGGGGCTCCCCGGATGACTTCAGTCGCGCTGGGCGGGCCCGATACGATGGCGCCCTTTGCCATTGGGCCCGCCCAGCGTGACATCGGGGGGTACGGGGGGGTCGTCCCCCCGGGAGATAACCGTGCTTCACCGGCTGGTGCTGTGGAACATCGATCTCACGCTGCTTGACGTGGCGAAGGTCGCCAGGGCGGCGTACGCCGAGGCGTTCGCCGAGGTGATCGGGCGCCCGCTGGTCCAGCTGCCGCAGATGGTCGGGTTCACGGAGCCGGAGATCTTCTTCGACGCGCTCGGCCGCAACGGGGTCAGCCTGCGCGCGGACGGTGAGTCTGAACGGCTGCTCGCGCCGTTCGGCGCGGAGTACGCGACGCGGCTCGCCGCGCGCAGGGACCAGCTCACCGCGCAGGGCACCCTGCTGCCCGGGGCGGCCGGGGCGCTGCAGGCCCTGGCCGGGACCGGCGGCGTGGTGCAGTCGGTGCTCACGGGGTCGAGCCGTCCGAACGCGGCGCTCAAGCTACGCGCCTTCGGCCTCGACCGGTACCTGGACCTGGGCATCGGCGGGTTCGCCGGCTCCGAGCCTTATCCCAAGGGCGCGCTGCTGCGCGCCACCCGCCTGCGGGCGGAGGAAAAGTACCACGTCAGCTTCGCCGAGAAGCTGACGGTCTACATCGCCGACGCCACGCGCGACGTCGAGGCGGCCAAGATCGGCGGCGCCACCTGCGTGGGGGTGGCAAGCGGCCGGGCGTCCAGTATCGAGCTCCGCGAGGCCGGCGCCGACCTGGTGCTGCCCGACCTCACCAGCCAGCGGGACCTCATTGATTTCCTCACCGCCCTAGGGTGATCCTCATCACGAGCCTTGGTCGTTGCTGCCCGGCCTCTTCCGTTCTCGTCTTGATACGCAAGTTTCTCCTGGGGTCCCCCGTAGAAAGCGTGCTGACCCGAGTGCCCTGAGGAGTCCGGAAGTGCTCGCTTCGTGCGCTCCTGGTTCTAGTCTGTAGAGAGGGAGGGCATCCGGGCGCATCCGTCGCGCCCATGCTTACGATGCGACAGTCATCCGATTCGCGGCTGCCCCCGGGAGCTGCCCGTTTCCGGGGCCTGTTCGCGCGCCGGTACGGTGGCAGCCTCTGCCGCCGGGCCCGCACCAGGGGTACAAGGGTCGTCCCCGGGAAGGCGGCAGTCGCATCCCCGCGTGCACGGCCGGCACAATGAGGTGCCGGCCAGCCATCACAAAGGAGTGAACAGGCAATGCCGGAACGCGCGGCCGAGGCGAAGCAGGCCCCGGACGACATCAGGGACGAACTGATCGCCAAGGCGGCGGAACTGTGGACCCACGTCCACAGCGGCGCCGCCGCGGAGGTCGCCGCGGACGGTGGCGTTGCCCCCCCGGGAGACGCAGGCCGGGTGGTGGGAGACCTGCCTGGCTTCCTGAGCGCGTACTACCGGCTCGTCGCCGTCGAGGACCTGATCGCCGCCGGGCCGGTCCGGCTGGCGGCAACGGCGGCGCGGCACACCGCCCTGGGCGCGCAACGCCCGCAGGGCCGCCCGGCCGTCAGTGTCCGCCCCGAGCATGACGCCTCCCTGACCTGGGCGGGAACCGTCATCGATATCGTCACCGACGACATGCCGTACCTGGTCGACTCGGTCACGATGGAGCTGAACCGGCAGCACGCCGACATCAGGCTCATCGTCCACCCGCTCTTCACGGTCCACCGGGACGTGACCGGGGCGGCCCACGGCACGGGCGCGGCCGTCACCGACGCCGACGCGGTTCGCGAGTCCTGGATGCACGTCGAACTCGGCGCCGTTGACGATCCCGCGCGGCTCGCCGCCGACCTGCGCCGCGTTCTTGACGACCTGCGCGTCGCGATGGAGGACCAGCGGCGCATGCGGTCCGCCGCGCGCGACCTGGTCGAGCTGCTCGCCGACGCCGGGGACCCGGAGGGGACCGAAGCGAGCGAGCTGCTCGCCTGGCTGTCGGGCGGGCACTTCACGTTCCTCGGCTACCGTGCCTACGCACAGGCGGGGGAGGGGGACGAGCTCAAGCCCGTCCCCGGCACCGGCCTTGGCATCCTCCGCTACGACGTGGCCGACGAGTCGTTCGACGTCAGCCCGGCGGGCGGCGGTCAGGGGAGGCGCCGGTCGCGGCTGCTCGTGCTGGCCAAGTCGTCCACGAAGTCCACCGTCTACCGGCCCAGCTACTTGGACTACGTGGCGGTGCGCCGGTTCAGCCCGCAGACCGGCGAGGTCACCGGAGAGTACCGGTTCCTCGGCCTCTACACCCAGGCCGCCTACACCGAGTCGATCACCCGCGTCCCGGTGCTGCGCCGCAAGCTCGACCGGATGCTCGACATCGCCGGCGTGCCCGCGGACAGCCACGACGGCAAGGCGCTCCTTGAGATCCTCGAGGGCTTCCCGCGCGAAGAGCTGTTCGAGATCAGCGCGGAGCGGCTCGCGCCAATCGCCCTGGCCGTGCTCGGCCTCGGCGAGCGCAAGCAGGTGCGGCTCTTCTTGCGCCCCGACTCCTACGGGCGTTACGTCTCCTGCCTGGTCTACCTGCCGCGTGACCGGTACACCACGCAGGTCCGGCTGCGCGCCCAGGAGATCCTGCGCAGCGCGTTCGGCGGCGCCTCGGTGGACTACAGCGCGATGGTGGGCAACTCGGCCCTGGCCCGGCTGCACATCGTGGTGCACGCCGAGCCGGGCCGCCAGCTCGCGACGGTCGACCAGGCGGCGCTCCAGGCGCGCATCGCCGCCGCGGTCCGCTCCTGGGAGGAGGACCTCGCCGCGGAGGCGGAGCGCCAGCTCGGGCCGGAGATGGCCATCGAAGCCCTCGGGACCTGCGCCGACGGCATTCCAGAGACCTACAAGGCGGCGACCGCGCCGGCCGCCGCGGTCGCCGACCTGGCGGTGGTGCGGCGGCTGCGGGACGAGTCGGCCGGTTTCGCGATCCGCCTTTCCCTGAGCCCGGCGGGCGACATGGCGCAGCCAGGCCACCAGCCGCCCGGTCAGCAGCCGGCCACCGTCCCGCCGGACAGCGGCGTCTGGCGGCTGCGCGTTTACCAGCTGTCACCGCTCACGCTCTCTGACGTGCTGCCGCAGTTGCAGCACATGGGACTCGAAGTACTTGACGAGCACCCCTACGAATTCCGTGGCACCACGCAGCCGTTCTGGATCTATGACTTCGGCATCCGCGGCCGGCGGCGGGCGCTGACGCAGGCCCAGGCCGACTCGCTGCGCACCGGGTTCGAGCAGGCGCTGACCGCGCTGTGGCAGGACCGCATCGAGGACGACGGGTTCAACGGCCTGGTCCTCGACGCGGACCTCAGCTGGCGGCAGGTCGCGGTGCTGCGCGCGTACGCGCGCTACCTGCGGCAGGCGGGGCTCCAGTTCAGCCAGAGCTACCTGCAGCGGGTGCTGCGCGCCAACCCGGGGATCACCAGGCTGCTGGTGCGGCTGTTCGAGTCCCGGTTCGACCCGGCTCTCGCGTCCGGCGCGGAGGAGCGCTGCACGGCGATCACCGAGGAACTCCGCGGCGCGCTCGACGAGGTGGTCAGCCTGGACCACGACCGCATCCTGCGCGCTTACCTGGCGCTGATCGACGCCACCCTGCGGACGAACTACTACCAGTATCGCCCGGGGGGACGCCCCCCCGTACCCCCCGAGGGCGCGCCCGATGGCACAGATCACCATCGTATCGGGCACGCCGGGGACGGCGACTTCGCTGATTACCTGGTGTTCAAGCTGGCCTCCGCGCGGGTGCCGGTGATCCCCGCGCCGCGGCCCAAGTACGAGATCTGGGCCTACTCGCCGCGGTTCGAGGCGGTGCACCTGCGGTTCGGCCCGGTCGCCCGCGGCGGCCTGCGCTGGTCGGAGCGGCCTGAGGACTTCCGCACCGAGGTCCTCGGCTTGGTGAAGGCGCAAGAGGTGAAGAACTCCGTCATCGTGCCGTCCGGCGCGAAGGGCGGGTTCGTCTGCAAGCGGCTGCCCGACCCGGCCGACAGGGACGCCTACCTGGGCGAGGTGCTCGCCTGCTACCGGGCGTTCATCAGCGCGATGCTCGACATCACCGACAACATCGTCGGCGACGCGGTGGTCCCGCCGTCCGGCGTGGTCCGGCTTGACGGCGACGACCCCTACCTGGTCGTCGCCGCGGACAAGGGCACCGCGACGTTCTCCGACGTGGCCAACGAGGTCGCGGGACGCTACGGGTACTGGCTCGGCGACGCGTTCGCCTCGGGCGGCTCCGTCGGCTACGACCACAAGAAGATGGGCATCACCGCGCGCGGCGCCTGGGAGTCGGTGCGCTGGCACTTCGCGGCGCTGCGGCTGAACCCGGACACCGACGACTTCACCGCCGTCGGCATCGGAGACATGTCCGGTGACGTGTTCGGCAACGGGATGCTGCTGTCGCGGCACATCAAGCTGGTGGCGGCCTTCGACCACCGGCACGTCTTCCTCGACCCGGATCCGGACCCGGCGGCCAGCTTCGCCGAGCGGCAGCGGCTCTTCGACGTGCCCCGCTCGTCGTGGGCGGAGTACGACAGGGCGCTGATCTCGACGGGCGGCGGCGTGTGGCCACGGTCGGCGAAGTCGGTGCCGATCTCCGCGCAGGCCCGCGCGGCGCTCGGCCTCGACGCCGGGGTCACCGCGCTCTCCCCGGACGAGGTGATCTCGGCGATCCTGCGCGCCCCGGTCGACCTGCTGTGGAACGGCGGCATCGGCACCTGGGTCAAGGCGTCGCACGAGACGCACGCCGACGCCGGCGACCGGTCAAGCGACGCGGTGCGGATCAACGCGACCGACTTGCGGGCGCGGGTGATCGGCGAGGGCGGCAACCTCGGGCTCACCCAGGCCGCGCGGATCGAGTACGCGCTGGCCGGCGGCCTGGTGAACACCGACTTCATCGACAACTCGGCCGGCGTGGACACCTCCGACCACGAGGTCAACATCAAGATCCTGCTTGCCGGGGCGATCGCGGCCGGGGAACTGCGGCCGGAGGAGCGCGGCGCGCTGCTGCACCAGCTGACCGATGAGGTGGCCGCGCACGTGCTGCGGCACAACGACGGGCAGAACATGGCCCTCGCCGCCGCCCGCTTCCAGGCGCCCAGGCTGCTCCATGTGCACGCCAGGTACCTGCGCCGGCTGCTACGGGATAACCGGGTGTCGCTGGAGACCGACGGGCTGCCGGACGAGAAGGAGATCGCGGCGCGGCGGTCGGCGAGTACCGGCCTGACCACACCGGAACTCGCGGTGCTGCTCGCGCACACCAAGATCGCCGCGGGCCAGCAGGTGCTCGCCTCCGACCTGCCCGACGACCCGTCGCTCCGGCCCATGCTGGCCGGCTACTTCCCGGTACGGCTCGCTGAGCGTTTCACCGACCAGCTGGGCGCGCACCGGCTGCGCCGCGAGATCATCACCACCGAGGTCATCAACGAGATGGTGGACACCGGCGGGACGACCTACCTGTTCCGGCTCGGCGAGGAAACCGGGCTGCCGGTGGTCGACATCACCCGGGCCTGGCTGGTGGCCAGGGAAGTCTTCGGCATGCACGCCTTCTGGCAGCAGGTCGAGGCCATGGCGGGCACCGTGGACGTGGACGCGCGGATCGCGGTCGTCCTTGAGGCGCGCAAGCTGGTGGAACGGGCGACGCGCTGGCTGCTCGTGAACAGGCGGCCGTCGTTCGGCATCGCCGAGACGGTGAACTTCTTCAGCTCGGGTGTCGCCACGGTCCGTTCGTCCATCCCCAGGCTGCTCTCCGGCAGCGACCTGTCCGGCTACGAGGAACGGCGCGCCTCCTATACCGGCAGCGGCGTTCCCGCGGGACTCGCGGACCAGGTCGCGGCGATGGTGCCGTCGTACTCCGCGTTCGACATCGTGACGAGCGCGGCCGCGACCAAGCACGGCGTCGAGGAGACCGCGGCGGTGTACTTCCTGCTCGCCGACCGGCTGCAGCTGTGCCGGCTGCGCGACCTGATCGTCGCGCTGCCGCGCGACGACCGCTGGGCGGCGGTGGGCAGGTCGGCGCTGCGCGACGACCTGTACGACACGCACGCCGCCCTGACGCGCGATGTCCTGGCCGTCGGCAGCGGTAGTACCGCGCTGACCGGCGCGTACGCGGTGGTCGGCTCGGCTGGCAGCGCGGCCGACCGGGTCGCCGCCTGGGAGGCGGCCAACGCGGCGGAGGTCTCCCGGGCCGCGGCCACCCTCGCCGAGATCTGGGAAAGCAACCGCTTCACCTTCACCACCTTGTCGGTGGCGGTCCGGGTGATCAGGACCCTGGTGTCACCGGGGGCCTGATCACGCAGCCTAGATGCGCTGCGCGGCTCTTTGTCGCGTAGGCTTTCCGGCATGGCAGCTACCGATCCCGCCGATGAGATATCGGAACTGTCGTCCAAGCTCGACACGATTGAGGCCGTAGTCGATCCTGAGGCGATGCGCACGGAGGTCACGGACCTGCGTGAGCAGGCAGCCGACCCTTCGCTCTGGGAGGACCAGGCACGCGCCCAGGAGGTTACCCGGCGGCTCTCCTACCTTGAGGGCGAGCTGAACCGGATGGAGAACCTGCGGCAGCGGCTTGCGGACACCCGCGTGCTGTTCGAGCTTGCCGACGACGAGCACGATCAGGACACGCGCAACGAGGCCGTCGCCGAGCTCGCCGCCGTGCGCAAGGACATGGACGCCCTCGAGGTCCGCACCCTGCTGAACGGCGAGTACGACGCCCGCGAGGCGCTGATCACGATCAACTCGCAGGCGGGCGGCGCGGACGCGGAGGACTTCGCGGGCAACCTGCAGCGGATGTACCTGCGCTGGGCGGAGCGGCACAAGTACCCGGCCGAGGTCTACGACGTCTCCTACGGCGAGGCGGGCATCAAGTCCACCACGTTCGCGGTGAAGGCCCCCTACGCCTACGGGACGCTCCGCGGCGAGCAGGGCACGCACCGCATGGTCCGCATCTCCAAGTACGACAACCAGGGCCGCCGCCAGACGAGCTTCGCCGGCGTCGACGTAGTGCCGGTCGTCGCGCAGACCGACCACGTGGACATCCCCGACGACGAGATCCGGGTGGATGTCTTCCGCTCCTCAGGACCCGGCGGCCAGGGCGTCAACACCACCGACTCGGCGGTGCGGATCACCCACCTGCCGACCGGCATCGTGGTCTCCTGCCAGAACGAGCGGTCCCAGATACAGAACAAGGCCTCCGCGATGGCGGTCCTTCAGGCCAAGCTCCTTGAGCGCCGCCGCGAGGAGGAGGCCAGGGAACTGAACGCCCTCAAGGGTGACGGCGGCCGCGCGTGGGGTTCGCAGATCCGCAACTACGTCCTGTACCCGTACCAGATGGTGAAGGACGCGCGCACGGGGTACGAGACCTCGCAGGCCGAGGCCGTGCTCGAGGGCGACATCGACGACTTCATCGACGCTGAGATCCGCTGGCTCCGCCGCTCCGAGCGGGAATCCGACTAGCCGCCGCTACCCGAGCACGTGGGTCGCGATGAGGAGGCCGAGCAGCAGGAGGAAGGCCGCGGTGATGAGAAGTTGCGGCGTGAGGGTGGGGCCGTGGTGGTGGACCTCGGCGCGGGCGGCACGGCAGGCCGGGCAGCGGCCCTCGATTACCGGGCCAGCACAGTGAGCGCAGATCAGGTGCTCGCAGCTCATCTTGAATCCCTTCCGGAAGCGGTGCCCCGGGCGCACTTGGCGTGATCTGGAGCCTTAGCTGCCAGTTTCCCCCTAGACTGTTCCCTGGCTCAGCCAGGTTACCCGCAAGTTGCCCGGCTAAGCCGTAAAGACCCTGTGTGGCTGCCGGGCCGGGGCAAACGCGCTCTTCCGGCAGGCATGCGAGCCCTGCAATTTCGGGCGGCAGTCCTTCGTCGAGAGATCCTGTGATGGTCCCGTGATCGAGTTCCAAAACGTCACCAAGATCTACCCGAATCAGAATCGGGCCGCTCTAGAGAACGTCGACATGACGATCAACAAGGGAGAGTTCGTCTTCCTCGTTGGCCCGTCAGGATCGGGTAAGTCGTCTTTCCTGCGGCTGATCCTCCGTGAGGAGCGCCCGAACGACGGCCGCATCCTCGTCGCGGGAAACGACCTGGCAAGGCTCACGAACTGGAAGGTCCCGGCGCTGCGGCGCAAGATCGGTTGCGTGTTCCAGGACTTCCGGCTGCTGCCGAACAAGACTGTCGAGCAGAACGTGGCGTTCGCGCTCGAGGTGATCGGCAAGCCGCGCCGGTTCATCAAGCGGGTGGTGCCCGAGGTGCTCGACCTCGTGGGGCTCGAGGGCAAGCACGACCGGATGCCCGACGAACTGTCCGGCGGCGAGCAGCAGCGGGTCGCGATGGCCCGCGCGTTCGTCAACCGCCCGATGATCCTGCTCGCCGACGAGCCAACCGGCAACATCGACCCGGCGACCTCGATCGGCATCATGAAGGTGCTCGACCGGATCAACCGGACAGGGACGACGGTCGTCATGGCGACGCACGACGCCGCGATCGTCGACTCGATGCGCAAGCGCGTCATCGAGCTTGAATACGGCAAGGTGGTCCGCGACCAGAATCGCGGGGTCTACGGCCAGAACTACTAGCTCCGGCCGGTGTTACCGCCTGCTTACCGGGTGCCTCTTCGCGGGCACGTGAACGACCAAGGATGAGATAAGGGCAGTATGCGTTCAAACTTCGTGTTCCAGGAGATCTGGGTCGGGCTGCGCCGAAACCTCACCATGACCGTGGCGCTCATCGTGGTGGTGGCGATCAGCCTGTCGCTGCTTGGCACGGGGCTGCTCTTCGTCAAGCAAGTCGACAGCACCCGCACCTACTGGCAGAGCAAGGTGGAGATCTCCGTTTACCTGTGCTACGCGGACAGTGCCAACCCGAACTGCCACGGCGCGGTGACAACGGCGCAGACGCAGGCGCTTGAGCAGCGGCTGCACAGCATGCCTCAGGTGCAGAACGTCACCTACGTCTCCCAGGCGCAGGCGTGGGCGCTGTACAAGCAGGCCTTCGTCAACGACCAGTCCTATGTCTCGACGCTCAAGGAGACGGACATGCCGCCGTCGCTTGAGGTCAAGCTGGTGAACCCCGGTGCCGACTACAACATCGTGGCCAGCGCGGTCACCGGAGCACAGGGCGTGGACTCGGTCATCGACGAGATGAACATCCTCGACAAGTTCTACCGGCTGCTCGACGGCCTGCGGAACGCGGTCGTCATCGTGGCCCTGATCCTGGTGGTCGCCGCCATCCTGCTGGTGGCCAACACCATCCGGCTGTCGGCGTTCAACCGGCGCAGGGAAACCGGCATCATGCGGCTGGTCGGCGCGTCCAACTTCTACATCCAGTTGCCGTTCCTGCTCGAGGGCGTGATCGCGGGCCTGCTCGGCTGGGTGCTCGCGGCGGCGCTGCTCGTCGGGGTGAAGTCGCTGCTGCTCAACAGCCTGCAGCAGTACTTCAATTACAACGTGGGCCTGTCAGCGGCCGACCTGGTCGAGGTCATCATCCTCGCGATGATCGTTGGCGTGGCACTCTGCGGCGTAACGTCGTTCCTGACGCTTCGCCGCTACCTGCGGGTTTAGCCGGCCCCAGGCGGGCGAGAGTTCAGGCGTACCCACGCGGACGCCGGGCTCGCGCCCGGGCCGCATGAGTGGCCACATAAAGGGCGCGACGGGAGAAACGTGGCACGCGAGCAGGGCAGCAAGGTCATCGCCTCGAACCGGCGGGCCAGGCACGACTACGTGATCGAGGACACATACGAGGCCGGCATCGCGCTCACCGGCACCGAGGTGAAGTCGCTGCGCGCCGGGCGGGCGTCGCTGGCGGATGGGTTCGCGCTGGTCTCTGACGGGGAAGTCTGGCTACATAACGTCCATATTCCGGAGTACACCCAGGGAACATGGACGAACCACTTGCCCAGAAGGACCAGGAAGCTGCTGCTGCACCGGGGGGAGATCGAGCGGCTGGTCCGCAAGGCGTCAGAACAAGGCCTTACGCTCGTCCCGCTGTCGCTTTACTTCAAAGACGGCAAAGTCAAGGTGGAGCTCGCACTTGCCCGCGGTAAACGGACATACGATAAGAGACAAGACCTGGCCAAGCGGGACGCGGCCAGGGAGGTCGAGCGTGCCTTGCGGCGACGACGGTGACTCCGGAGGCGGACGGTGACTGCGCGCTCTCGTGAACGGGGCAGCCACGCGGGCCGCCCCCGCGGTAACGGGCTGCCCTTCACCGTTCCCGGGCTGCAGAGCATCGGGACGCTCGTCTCGGTCAGGCGCGGGGGACGCGCCACCGAGGTCCCGCCGGACGTAACGCTGACGCCGGCCGGCCCGGTTGGCCCTATCGGCCCGGCCGCGCCCGGGATCGCCGCCAATGGCGCCATCGGCCCGGTCGCGTGGCCGGACGGGCCTGGTACCGGGGTTAACGGCGCCGCGCCGCGCCCCGCGGGCACGCTGACGCCGGAGGCCGGCCAGCGAACCGCCCCGCGCCGAACCGCCGTCCCGCCAGCCGGTGCACCGCCGGCCGCCGCTCCGCCGGGCCGTGCTTCGCCGCGCGCCCGCGGCAGCAGGCACCGCAAGCCGCCGGAGCGGCGCACCCTCGCGTCGAAAAAGCTGCGGATGGCCGCCGGGTTCGCCGCCGCCGCCGTTGTCCTCGGCGTGGGCTTCATGACCGGCGTCGGCGGCGAGCAGGGCTCCGCGGAGCCGACGGTCCAGGCCTTCCTGTACGACTGGCAGCAGGGCAAGTACACGCAGGCGGCCGCGCTCACCACTGGCGCCGCCGGGGAGGTGAGCGCCCAGCTCGCAGCCGCCTACACCGACCTCAACGCGGCCAGCCAGTTCTTCGCCATGGACCACATCGCCCAGCACGGCAACACCGCGGTCGCCACCTTCCGTGCCACCGTGGACCTGGCGGAGGCAGGCCAGCAGTGGTCATACACCGGGAAGTTCGGGCTGACGCTGGCGAACGGCAGATGGGTGATCGACTGGGCGCCGTCCGTCATCAACCCGCGGCTGGCCGCCGGGGACCGGCTGGCGGTGGTGACGGCGTTCGCGCCGCGCGCCGCGGTCGCGGACATGAATGGCCAGCCGCTCGTCGCGGTGACGGCGGACTACCGGGTCGGTGTCTACCCGGGCCGGCTCAAGCACCCGGCGGCGACCGCGGCGGGGCTCAGCGCGCTCACCGGGCTCAACGCCGAGCAGGTGCTCGGCCAGATCCAGGCCGCCCCGCCCAGCGACTTCCTCTCGCTGCTCACGCTTGGCCCGGCCGGCTTCAGCGCGCTGTGGCCCAAGCTGTCCACGGTGCCCGGCCTCGCTGAGCAGCGCCGCACGGAGCGGCTGTTCGAGTCGGCGGCGCAGGAGGCGGTGGGCGAGGTCGGCACGGAGAGCTCCTCCATGCTGCGCGACGAGGGCGCGGCCTACCTGCCCGGCATGACCGTGGGGCTGAGCGGGCTCGAGAAGGCCTACCAGGACGAGCTGGTCGGCACGCCGACGACTTCGGTGGTCGTGGTGAACGCGGCCGGGCACAGCGTCGCGACCCTGTGGAGCTCGGCGGGCGGCCAGGCAGGCACCCCGCTGCGGACCACGCTGGACAGCCAGCAGCAGGCCGCGGCGGTAAGCGCGCTGGCGGGACAGCCGAGCTCCGCGGAGATCGTGGCCGTCGACACGCAGAGCGGGGCGATCCGCGTCCTGGCGTCGCGCAACGCGCCGGGCAGCGTGCGGCTGCCGGACGGCGGAGTGCTCAACGCCAAGGTCGAGCCGGGCATGGCGTTCAGCATCGTCTCCGCCGCGGCGCTGCTGTCCACCGGCATCGGCCCGGAGCACCCGCTGCCGTGCGAACCGGTGGCCGACGTCGGCGGCGAGACGTTCACCTACCAGCCCGCCCCGCCGGGCGCCCCCACGCTCGCCACCGACTTCGCCGCCGGGTGCGGCACCGCGTTCGCGAACATGTCCCGGACGCTGACCGCGCAGCAGCTCGCAAGCACCGAACGGGACTTCGGCATCGGCGCCGCCTGGAAGCTGCCGCTGTCCGCCTTCTCCGGAACCGCCCCCGCCGTGTCCGGCGAGGCCCAGGTGGCCGCGCAGGCGACCGGGACCGGTGGCGTGCTGATGAGCCCGCTCGGCATGGCGGCCGTCGCCGCCGAGGTCGCTGCGGGCACCGGGCACTCGCCCGTCATCCTTCCCGCGGACACGGCTGCCACCTGGCAGGCGCCGCTGACCACCGCGGAACTTGACCAGCTGCGCCAGCTGATGCGCCTCGCCGTCATGAAGGGCTCCGCGCACGCCGCCGACCTGCCCGGCACGCCGGTGTTCGGCCAGGCCGGCGTCGTCCAGTCCGGGCATAACTCCTACCTCAGCTGGTTCGTCGGCTACCGGGGCGGCCTCGCGGTCGCGGTGCTCGAGACCGGTACCACCGCCGGCCAGGCGGCCGCCGCCCTGGCCGGGAAGTTCCTCAGCAAGGCCGGCCCGGGCAGCACTAGCTGAAAACCCTCCCGGTTGACATAGCGCTCCAGAGATGTGGCACACTAGCTTCCGTGACGTCCGGCCTGATTATTATCGGCAGGCGCGTCGGCAGCTAGGGCGGCAGCCTTAGTCGCGGCCAGCCAACCTGAGCCACGATGCCGACGCGCAGACCTCTCGCGTTCCGCGAGGGGTCTTTTTGTTTGCGGTAAACGCGCCGGCCCGCCACCAAAACGACACGGAAGAAACGGAAGCGACAATGCTCGACGACCAGTTCCACGTCTACGACACCACCCTGCGCGACGGCGCGCAACAGGAGGGCCTGAACCTCACGGTTGCCGACAAGCTGGTGATCGCGAGGCACCTGGACCGGCTCGGCGTCGGGTTCATTGAGGGCGGCTGGCCGGGCGCCATCCCCAAGGACACCGAGTTCTTCCGTCGCGCCCAGACCGAGCTCAGCCTCCAGCACGCCACGCTCGCGGCGTTCGGCGCGACGCGCAAGGCGGGCGTGGTCGCCGCCGACGACCCGCAGGTCGCGGCGCTGCGCGAGTCGCGCGCACCGGTTGTCACCCTGGTCGCCAAGAGCCATGACCGGCACGTGGAGCTCGCGCTGCGCACCACGCTGGATGAGAACCTCAAGATGATCGCCGACACGGTGCGGCACCTGCGGGCGGAAGGCCAGCGGGTCTTCCTCGACGCCGAGCACTTCTTCGACGGCTACCGGTCCAACCCCGCGTACGCGCTCGAGTGCGTGCGCGCGGCGGCGGAGGCGGGCGCGGACGTGGTCGCGCTGTGCGACACCAACGGCGGCATGATGCCCACCGAGCTCGCGGACATCGTCCATCACGTCGCCGAGGCGACGCGCTCACGGCTGGGCATCCACTGCCACGACGACACCGGCTGCGGCGTCGCGAACACCCTGGTCGCCGTCGAGGCGGGCGTCACCCACGTGCAGGGCACCGCGAACGGCTACGGTGAGCGGGCCGGCAACGCGAACCTGTTCAGCGTGGTCGCGGGACTGCAGCTCAAGCGGGGCAAGCGGGTACTCGACGGCGAGGGCATCACCGAGATGACGCGGATCGCGCACGCGATCAGCGAGGTCACCAACGTCACGCCGGACACCCATCAGCCGTACGTCGGCCTGTCCGCCTTCGCGCACAAGGCCGGGCTGCACGCCTCGGCGATCAGGGTCGACCCCATGCTCTACCAGCACATCGACCCCGCTCAGGTCGGCAACGACATGCGCATGCTTGTCTCCGACATGGCGGGCCGGGCGTCGGTGGAGCTCAAGGGGCGCGAGCTCGGCTTCGACCTGTCCGGCGACAAGGAGGTCATCGGCCGGGTCACCGACCGGGTCAAGGACCTGGAGGCGAAGGGCTACTCCTTCGAGGCCGCGGACGCGAGCTTCGAGCTGCTGCTCCGCGACGAGCTGGCCGGGGAGCGCAAGCGGCACTTCACCGTCGAGTCCTGGCGGGTGATCGTGGAGCGCCGCGAGGACGGCACGGTCACCAGCGAGGCCACGGTCCGCCTCCAGGCCAAGGGCGAGCGCGTCGTCGCCGTCGGCGAGGGCAACGGCCCGGTCAACGCCCTCGACCGCGCGCTGCGCGCCGCGCTCGAGCAGACCTTCCCCGAGCTGGCCTCCCTGGAGCTGACCGACTACAAGGTCCGCATCCTCGAAGGCTCCGCCGGCACCGGCGCGATCACCCGCGTGCTCATCGAGTCGAGCAACGCCGAGGGCGACACCTGGTCGACGGTCGGCGTGGACGAGAACGTGATCTCCGCCTCCTGGCACGCCCTGGAGGAGGCGGTCACCTACGGCCTGCTCCGCGCCGGCCGCATCCCCGAGTAACCCAGAAGCCCTGAGGCGCGCCCCGGAGCGGCATCCACCAGCCGCCTGCTCCGGGCCGGCCCGTCCCGGCAAGCTCACAAGGCAATGTCCCGGACGACGGTAGTCGGTGCAACCACGGCAGACTCACGAGGCGAACCGTAGCTCAATAACGATCGCGCGTCTCAGTAAAACCAACACCAAATCCATCATCCAGAACGAGGGCGTTCTTCGCCCTCACGTCCAGCGTCCCGGGAGGCCGCAAGGGCCTGCAGGCTCGCGGACCAGCCGACGCGACAGTGCGGATAGTGGACGTCTGGGCACACTCCGATGTGCCCAGACGTCCACTATCTTTTTTGATCAGTCGCGCCCACGGGCGCGTGCCCGCCAGCCCGGCCAGCCCCCGGTCAGGGCAACAGGACGGGCACGCGAAGCACGCACCCGTTCCGCCTAACGCACGGCCCCGATCGCACACCTGAGGGTCGCCGGCATACCTTATGCACATGGATGACAAGGACATCATGGCCCGGATCAGCGACCTGATCGACACCGAGCACGAGCTCCGGGATCAGCTCGCGCGGGGCGAGCTCAGCTCGGAACAGGAGCGGGACCGCCTTCGTTCTGCTGAAGAGGCGCTTGACCAGTGCTGGGACCTGCTTCGGCAGCGCCGGGCGCGGCGGCAGTACGGGGAGAACCCGGACGCTGCCCAGGTCCGTCCGGTGAATGAGGTGGAGGGATACCAGCAGTAACGGCTTCAGCGGCGGTGGTGCTCCCCGGGAGACTCCGGGGCAAGTAGGCTCGAAGCCGACAAGCGAAGCGAAGGAGCATCGTGCGTATCGCGAGGTTCGCCGTAGAAGACGGTGTCGCCTACGGCGTCGTTGAGGGTGAGTCCGGACAGCCACAGACGATCTCGGAGTTGCACGGACATCCATTCGGTGTCGACCCGGCGGGTGTGCGATTCACCGGCAACCGTTATCCCCTGGCCGAGGTGCGGCTGCTCGCGCCGGTGCTGCCGTCGAAGGTCGTGGCGGTGGGCAAGAACTACGCCGAGCACGTCAAGGAGATGCGCAAGCTATTTGAGGAGACCGAGCTGCCCTCCGAGCCGGTCTTGTTCCTCAAGCCGTCCACGTCGGTGACCGGGCCAGGCGACCGCATCGCCTACCCGGTGAAGATCACCGACCGGGTGGACTACGAGGGGGAGCTTGCCGTGATCATCGGCCGGCTCTGCCGTGACGTGCCCAAGGAGCGCGCGGCCGACGTCATCTTCGGCTACACCTGCGCCAACGACGTGACCGCCAGGGACCTCCAGGCCAGGGACGGGCAGTGGACGCGGGCGAAGGGCTTCGACACGTTCTGCCCCCTCGGCCCGTGGATGGAGACCGGGGCCGACCCGGCCGACCTGGGCATCACCACGACCGTGAACGGGTCGGTCAAGCAGCACGCGCGCACGTCGGAGCTGCTCTGGAACGTGCCGTCGCTGGTCGAGTACGTGTCGTCGGTGATGACCCTGCTGCCAGGCGACGTGCTGCTGACCGGTACCCCGGAGGGCGTCGGCCCGCTGACCGACGGCGACGAGGTGTCGGTGACCATCGAGTCGATCGGCACCCTGACCAACCGCGTCGTCATCCGCGACTGATTTTCGCCGCCGCGAGCCGCTCCCTGCCATCGGGTGGCGCGGCGGCCGGAATGCCTGGTCGCGGACGTCCGCCGCCAGTCGTTGCCCCGCCCAGATCTTTGGTCTGCTCCGGTCGGTGCCGATCGTCCTGTCGGCAGGGACCGCTCGACTCTGACCGCATAGCGTGCCATGTCATCTGCTTAGACCATAAAGCGGTACATGGGCGCATGCTCATGGCGGGGCGTCTCCCGGTCCCTTGATGGCTGTCTCAAACCACTTAGGGGCATCGCTCAACCTGCGAAACAAGGAGGTTGAAGCAGGTGGAACCGAAGAGGGGGATGACAGGCAGGCGGCGGCGGGCCGTACGCTACGGCACCGCCGCCGTCGGCGTGCTCGCCCTGGCTGTGGTGAGCGCCTGCTCGAGCGGCAGTACGCCCAGCAGCAGCCAGAGCCCGTCCGGATCGGCTTCCGCGTCGTCGTCGGCCCCGGGCACGGTGACGCAGTTCCCGAGGTCAGAGACGCTGTACACGAGCGGCACGATGTACTCGCCGCCGTCCACGTGGAACCCGTTCAACGTCGGTAACTACGCTACCGGCGCGCAAGGCTTCATTTACGAGCCGCTGTTCCTGTACGACCCGATCCACAACACGTACAAGCCGTGGCTGGCGCTCGGCACCAGCGGCTGGAACAGCGCCAACACCGTCTACACGATCAACGTCAGGAACGGCGTGAAGTGGAGTGACGGCACGCCGCTCACCGGCGCGGACGTCGCCTTCTCCATCAACATGGCCAAGACGAACGCCAACAACCCGTACACCACCAACGTGGCGACGGTCGCATCCGCAACCGCTAACGGCAACACGGTGACGGTCACGTTCAAGGGCGCGCCTGGTTACAGTGAGTTCCAGGCCTACCTGTGGCGGGCGCCGGTGGTGTCCCAGGCCGAGTGGTCCAAGGTTCCCGCGAGCCAGGTGGCCACCTACGCCGACACCAAGCCGGTCGGCACCGGTCCGATGACGATCGTCACCTACAACGCCAACCAGGTCGCCTACCAGGTCAAGCCGGACTACTGGGCCACCAGCCAGCTCGGCGTCAAGTTCAACTTCAAGTACCTGGTGGACATCGTCAACGGGTCCAACAACGTTGAGCTTGGCCTGCTGACCGCGGGCCAGGTCGACTGGAGCAACAACTTCCTGCCCGGCATCAACCAGCTGATGAGCGGCATCGGCGGGTACGGCTTCAAGACGTATTACCCGAAGGAACCGTACATGCTGTCCGCCAACACCGCGTGGCTCGAGCCGAACACGACCAAGGCCCCGATGAGCAACGTCAACTTCCGCAAGGCGCTGGCGTACGCCATCAACCCGGATCAGATCGTGTCCTCGGTGTTTACCGGACTGGTCGCGAAGGCGAACCCGACGGGCCTGCTGCCCAACCTGAACAGCTACATCGACCAGAACGTGGTCAAGCAGCACGGGTTCTCCTACAACCCGACCCTCGCCAAGGAGTTCCTGGCGAAGTCTGGTTACGACGGCAGGACGCTCACCCTGCAGGTGCCAGACGGGTGGACGGACTGGATGGCCTCCATTCAGGTCATCGCTCAGCAGCTGAACGCGGTCGGCATCCACGTGACGCCCACGTACCCGCAGTACGCGGCCCGGACAGCGAACCTGACCAACGGCAACTTCGACCTTGCCATCGACAACAACGCGCAGCTCGACTCGACGCCGTGGACCTACTTCCAGCGGGTCTACGCCCTGCCGATCGCCAAGTCCCAGACCGCGCAGCTGAACTGGGAGCGGTTCAGCTCGCCGGCGGACTGGGCGCTGGTCCAGCAGGCGGGTACCACCCCGCTGAGCGACACCGCGAAGCTCAACTCCATCTACAGCCAACTGGAGACGCACTTCCTGCAGCAGCTGCCGCAGATCCCGCTCTGGTACAACGGCGCCTGGTTCCAGGGCAGCACGCAGCACTGGACCGGCTACCCGGCAGATGGCACGAGCAGTGAGAACACGCCACAGCTGTGGCGCGGCTACATCGGCTCCATGACGACGATCTACGCGCTGGCCGCACTCAAGCCAGCCCCGCAGGCCGCGCCGTAACGCCGTCGGTCCTTCCCGATCGGACTAGTCACTAGCACGGTCCCGAAAGCGGCCCGCCTCCCCGCCGCAGGAACATGAGGCGGAGGGCGGGCCGCGGAACCGTCGGATGGAACTGGGAGCTGTCCCGTGCGGCGCTTTCTTGCCAGGAAACTGAGCACCTACCTGCTGGCGTTCTTCGTCGGCGTCACCATCGACTGGGCCATCCCGCACCTGATGCCCGGGGACCCGGTCCAGACATACCTGGCGAGCTTCTCCCTGCAGCCCGCCGGGTACGCGGCCCTGTACAAGACGATGTCACAGGCATTCGGCACCAACCTGCCGCTGTGGGACCAGTACCTGCACTACTGGCAGGGCCTGCTGACCGGAAACCTGGGCATCAGCTACTCCAACTTCCCGTCCCCGGTGACCACGCTGATCGCCCAGGCGCTGCCGTACACGCTGGCGCTGCTCGTGCCCGCCATCATCCTCTCCTACATCCTCGGCAACCGGCTCGGCGCGGCGGCCGCCAGGCGCAAGGGGCTGGACAACTCGGTGCTCCCGTTCGGCTACGTGCTCCAGGCAGTGCCGTACCCGTGGCTGGCACTCGCCCTGCCGTACCTGCTCGGCGTGGTCTGGCACGTGTTCCCCATCTCGGGCGGCTACTCCATCAGCATGCTGCCCAACTGGTCCTGGACGTTCATCTGGTCGCTGATCACCCACTGGTTCCTGCCGTTCCTCACGGTGTTCCTTGTGTCCATGGGCGGGTGGGCCATCGGAATGCGCAACCTGGTGATCTACGAGCTTGAGAACGACCCCTCCCGGTTCCTGCGCGCCCTCGGCGCCAGCGAGCGGGTGGTCCGCAGGTACGCCTACCGCAACGCGTCACTGCCCCAGCTCTCCGGGCTGGCGCTGGCGCTTGGCGTGGTCATCGGCGGCAACATCGTCACCGAGATCGCGTTCCAGTACCCGGGCCTTGGCCGCCTGATCTACACCGCCATCACCAACAAGGACTACTTCCTGCTGCAGGGCATCTTCATCTTCATCATCATCGGCGTCCTGCTGGCGAACTTCATCATCGACCTGGTGTTCATCACCGTCGACCCGAGGACCCGGCTGAGCATGCAGGGAGGGACGGCATGAGCGAGTCGCTGAAGGAACCGCTGCACGTGACTCCCGAGCCGGTTGGACACGGCCCGTCGCGGCCGGGCGGGCTCGTCGGCGCCCCGGTCGTCGGTGCCCCAGTCGCCGGCCCCCTGGCCGGCACGCAGGCGGTCGGGCGCCGGGGCAGCGACTTCCTCTACTACGGGCTGCGGAACAAGAAGCTGGTCTTCGGCCTCGGCCTGGAACTGCTCCTCGTCCTGTTCGCGATCATCGGGCCGCACATCGCGAACCACACCACCAGCGAGTTCCTCGTCCAGCACCAGCCGCCGTCTGGGCAGTACTGGCTCGGCACGGACTCGTTCGGGCACGACGTGTTCGCCCAGCTGGCCACCGGGCTAGGGGTAAGCTACCTGGTTGGCGCCCTCGGCGCACTCTCGGCGGCCGTCATCGGCATGGCCCTCGGGTTCACCGCGGGCTGGCGCGGCGGCATCCTCGACGAGGTGCTCCAGATGCTCACGAACATCATCGTGATGATCCCGTCGCTGGTGCTGCTGGTCGTGATCGGCTCCTACCTGAGCACACGCGGCGTGATGTTCGAAGGCGTGTTCATCGGGCTGACCACGTGGCCCTGGGTGGCCCGCGCGGTCCGGGCGCAGACGTTCTCGCTGCGCTCCCGGGAGTTCGTCGAACTGGCCAGGCTGTCAGGCAAGCGAGCCTGGTCCATCGTGATCAGGGACATCGCCCCGAACATGGCCTCGTACCTGTTCCTCGTCATCATCCTGCTGTTCGGCAGCTCCATGCTGCTCGCGGCGAGCTACGACTTCCTCGGGCTCGGGCCGACCAACGTCACCTCGATCGGCTCGATGATGAACCAGTCGCAGCTATGGAGCGCGCTCGCCCTCGGGTACTGGTGGTGGTTCATCCCGC
>DASWAE010000039.1:0-75135 GCA_036391275.1 Trebonia sp. | reverse complement strand
CAGGTGACGGCCCGCGAGAGGATCATGGAGACGAATTCCCCGACCAGAAGGAAGGCCAGTGACCGACGCTGAGCCGCTGCTGCTGACCCGCGACGGCGCGGTCGCCACCCTCACCATCAACCGCCCCGGCCGGCTGAACACGCTCACCTACGCCATGTTCGCCCGGCTCCCCCAGGTGCTCGCCGACGCCGAAGCCATGCCGGGCCTGCGCGCCCTGGTGCTGCGCGGCGCGGGCACCCGGGCGTTCTCCGCGGGAGCGGACATCTCCGAGTTCGGCACGACGCGGACCACCCGTGCGGACGCCGCCGCCTACGACGACGCGGTCCTCGCCGCGGAGGAGGCGGTCGCCGCCTTCCCGCTGCCCACCATCGCCGCCGTGCACGGCCACTGCTACGGCGGCGGCTGCGGCCTGGCCATCGCCTGTGACGTGCGGTTCGCCGCGGCCGGCGCCCGGTTCGCGATCACCCCGGCCAAGCTCGGCATCGTCTACCCGCTGCGCGGCACCAAGCGCCTGGTGGACCTGGTCGGCCCGTCCCGCGCCAAGATCATCCTCATGGCCGGCGCGGACTACAGCGCCGCCCAGGCGCAGTCGTTCGGCCTGGCCGACGAGGTGTTCGCCGACCCGGCGGCGCTCGACGCCGGGGTCCGCGAGTTCACCGCGCTGCTCGCCGCCCGCTCCGGCGTCACCCAGCGCGGCGTCAAGGAGACCATCGCCCGCATCCTCGACGGCACGACCCACGACGACGCGGCGCACGCGGAGCTGCGCGCCGCCGCCATGGCCAGCCCGGACTACGCGGAAGGCGTGCGCGCCTTCCTCGAGCGCCGCCCCCCGGTCTTCGGGTGACCCCGGGAACGCCAGCGGAATCAGGATGAAACGGAACGGAAGCTGGTTTACCCGCCCCCGTTCCGTACTCCTCCCCTGCCGCCACGGGGCGGGAGGCTGGTGCGCCCGTCCGGGCGGGTCTAGGATCCAAGGACCGCGGAACCGCCCGAGGAGGATCTCGATGGCGCTCTACATGTACCAGGCGTCCTATACCGCGAAGTCGATGGCGGCGCAGATCGCCGAGCCGCAAGACCCCGTGGAAGTGATCAGCGCGGCGCTGGAGGACGTGGGAGCCAAGATCGTGGTGGCCGCCTTCCCGTTCGGCGAGTATGACCTGCTCATCGTGTACGAGGCACCCGACGACATGACCGCGGCCAGCGTCGCGATGGCGGTCGCCGCCGCGGGCGAGGTCAAGTCGGGCAAGACCACGCGGCTGCTGAGCGGGCAGGAATGGCTGGAGTCGTTGCGCAAGCGACGGGTCGTCACCATGCGGAAAGTGCGCTAGCGGCATCAGATGACCGACCGTGCGACGGTGCAGCGCTGGCTCGCGGGCTATGAGGCCGCCTGGCGGGCGCCGGGGACCGAGGCGCTCGCCGGCTTGTTCACGACCGGTGCCAGCTACCTGCAATCTCCCTACGCGCAGCCCGTCACCGGGCTGGACGCGATCGGGTGGATGTGGGAAGCCGAGCGGGAGGGCCCGGACGAGGACTTCAGCCTGGCCACCGACATCCTCGCGGTCGACGGCCCGCTCGCCGTGGTCCGGGCTGAGGTCCGCTACGGCGAGCCGTCCTGCCAGGAGTACCGGGACCTGTGGGTCGTCCGCCTCGACGAGGACGGCCGGTGCACCTGGTTCGAGGAATGGCCGTTCTGGCCGGAGCGCCCGCGAACAGCGTCCGGCGGCGCCTGACGCCAGCTGGCGGCGCACGCCGTGGTTCTGTCGTCCCTTCACCGCTCGCTGCGGCGGTCGGCGGGTGTCGCCGAGGGCGGCCGGATGGTAGAACCGCCTTGTGGGAGCAATGAAGGTGCTGCGGACGCCGGAGGAACGGTTCGCCGGCTTGCCTGACTTCGCTTACCAGCCGCGGTACGCCGAGGTCAGCGCGGACGGGCTGCGGCTTGCCTATGTCGAGGCCGGCCCGCCGGACGGGGACCCGGTACTGCTGCTGCACGGCGAGCCGAGCTGGTCGTTCCTGTACCGGAAGGTCATCCCGGTGCTCGCCGGCGCCGGGCTGCGGGCCATCGCGGCCGACCTCATCGGCTTCGGGCGGTCGGACAAGCCGGCCGACATCGCTGACCACAGCTACGCCAGGCACGTGGAGTGGGTCCGCGCGTTCGCGTTCGACGCGCTCGGCCTGCACGGCGTGACGCTGGTCGGACAGGACTGGGGCGGCCTGATCGGGCTGCGGCTGGTGGCCGAGCACCCCGACCGGTTCGCCCGGGTGGTCGCCGCCAACACCGGCCTGCCGACCGGCGACCAGCCGATGCCCGACGTGTGGCTGCGGTTCCGCGAGGTGGTCCGCACCGCACCCAGCCTGAGCGTCTCCCGGCTGGTGCAGTCTGGCTGCCAGACTACGCTGGCGCCCGCCGTCCTCGCGGCCTACGAGGCGCCGTTCCCCGACCCGTCGTACGCCGCGGCGGTGCGGGCCATGCCCAACCTGGTCCCGGCCGCCCCCGATGACCCCGCGTCCCCGGCCAACCGGGCGGCCTGGGCTCGGCTGGCCGCGTGGGACAAGCCGTTCCTCGTCGCGTTCAGCGACCGCGACCCGATCACCGGCGGCATGGCGCCCGCGTTCAAGCGCGCCGTGCCCGGCGCGGCGGGCCTGGACCACCCGGTGCTCACGGGCGCCGGCCACTTCCTGCAGGAGGACGCGGGGGAAGAACTCGGCGCGGTCATCGCGTCTTTCATCGGGGCGACCTGAGGTGTCATGGCGGGCCAATTCCGCGTGATTGGCTCTGGGATCGCCGGGCCGGCCGGGAGACCATGGTCGTTATGGACGAGCGCAGCGAGTCGATGGAAACCATGGCGGTCCACGGCGGAGAACGGCGGCCGGGGCCAGAGGGCTCGGTGGTCTACCCGATCTACCAGGGCACGGTGTACTCGGTGCAGCCGGGAACCGACTACGACGACCTCCCGTACCTCCGGCTGAGCTCCACGCCGTCGCAGCGGTACCTGCACGACAAGCTGGCGGCACTGGAGGGCGCGCAGGCGGCGGTCGCGACGGCGTCGGGCATGGCCGCGGTGACCACCACGCTGCTCAGCGTGCTGCGCGCCGGGGATCACCTGCTCGCGAGCGACTGCCTCTACGGCGGAACCCACGACTTCCTCACCCAGCACGCCGAGGACCTCGGCTGGCGGTACAGCTTCGTCGACGTGCACCGCCCGGAGACCTGGGCCGCCGCCCGTACCCCGCAGACCAGGGCGTTCCTGGTCGAGACGATTACCAACCCGCTGATGCGGGTCGGGCGGCTGCGCGAGATCGCGGACTTCGCCCGCCGGGAGGGCCTGCTCTCGGTGATCGACAACACGTTCGCGACCCCGGTGAACTTCCGGCCGCTGCGGGCCGGGTTCGACCTGTGCCTGCACAGCGCCACCAAGTACCTGGGCGGGCACTCCGACCTGGTGGCCGGGGCCGTCATGGGCAGCGCCGAACTGATCGGCCGGGTGCGCAGGACGCTCAACCATTACGGCGGCAGCCTGGACCCGCACGCCGGCTTCCTGCTCGCCCGCGGCATCAAGACCCTCGCCCTGCGCGTCCGCGCCCAGAACGAGAACGCCGCGGCGCTGGCCGCCTTCCTGGCCGGCCACCCGCAGGTCGCCGCCGTCAACTACCCGGGACTTGCCGCCCACCCGGACCACGCGCACGCCGCGGAGCTCCTGTCCGGATTCGGCGGCATGCTGAGCATGCGGCTGCGCGACGGCGAGGCGGCCGCGCAGGCCCTGCTTGACGCGGTGAGACTACCGTTCGTCGCGCCGAGCCTTGGCGGGGTGGAGACGCTGATCACCCGGCCCGCCACCACCTCGCACGCCGGGATGAGCCTCGCCGACCGGGAGCGGCTCGGCATCACCGCCGACCTGATCCGGGTTAGCTGCGGCATCGAGGGAACGCGGGACCTGATCGCCGACTTCGACCAGGCCCTGGCCAAGATCCAGGCCTGACGCCTGCGTGGTGTTTCCTGGTCAAGGTAGCCCGCGGTCCCGAACAGGATCAAGGTGGCGGGACACGCGGTCCCCCACGGCCTATCGGGGGCTCTCGCCAAAAACCACCGAGCGATAGCGCTGCGCAAGCGACTGGTTGAGGGCAATGACGCGCTGGTAGCACTCCTCAAGCTCCTCAAGGTCACGAGGAACATGCACGGGGCCTGTCATGACCAGCTCGTGGCGCATGCGCGCCGCTTCGTCGCCTGACAAGGGGCGCGAAACCTACCGTAACCGTCGCTTCAGCCGGCCACAACGGCGGCGCTTAGCGGCGCGCGGCGGGGTAGCCGAGGAGGGCGGCGAGCACCAGGGCGCTGCGAGGTGCGTAGGCGATGCGCCACAGGCCGCCGTGCGCGGCGGCGTGTGCCTCGTCCTGCCAGGGGTGCGGTTGTGCCTGCTTGCCCGCCTGCAGGTCATGCGCGAGCAGTGCCGCCATGAGGGTCCTGGTGGTGGCGGGCTCGAACATCTCGGCACCGAACCAGTGCGCGCCGACGTAGGCGGCCGCCAGGATGCGGTTCTTCGTCACCGACCGGGTCCTGGTGGGCGGGGCGACGTTGAGCGACACGGTCGCCCCGGCCGCGCGGGCAGCGGTGGCCCGCCACCGCTGCAGCCGTTTCGCCAGGGCATAGTTCGGGCCTTGCTGGGCGACCAGGGTATCGCTGATGCCGGGGTCGGCGCCGGGCACGTAGGCCCGCCGAAGCAGGCGTCCGCCGGACATGGCGCGCAGCGCCGGGCCCGCCAGCTTGGCGGCGGGCGACCGGTCAGCGTAAGCACGGACGGAGCAGGCGACCGCGTCGGCGGGGACGGCGTACACGTCGGTCGGGGTGGCAAGGAACGCCAGCGCGACATCGTCGCGGGCCGCCCGCAGCCGCACGGTGAGCGCGTCCGCCGCGGCGCACACGGCCACGTTCGCGGCGCCGTCAGCGTAGACGTAGTTGCCAAGCACGAGCGGGCCGTCCAGGCCGGCCAGCCAGTCCGCGGCATCCGGGACCTGGCGGGTCAGGTTGAGCCCTGCGTATCGCGCGATGGCCGCGTTGTCGGCGTCCGGCCGCGGCGGTGCGGGCACCTCCATGTTCACGGGCACGAGCAGCTCGCCCGCGCCCTGCCTGGCCATGCGCAGCAGCCGCTCCCACAGCGGCGGGCTTGGCAGGTCAACGGCGGCGACCCGGGCGCCCCAGCGCAGCAGTTGCTCGACCGGGCCCACCTCCGCGCCCGCCCCGAGCGCGATCATCGTCTGGCCCGGTAGACGCAGCCACTCCGGGTGCGCCGCGACCTCCCTGACGGCCTCCGCGCACGACGGCTCGATGATCCCGCCGCTGACCCAGGTCTCCAGCTGGCGGGCAAGCGCATCACCGCGCAGCCGCTCACCGCGATAGGGCAGCGACAACTCGGTTTCCCGCTGCCCGTCGCCCGGCACGCTGAGCGTGGCGAAGGACGCCCGCGCCGGAGCCGTTTGCAGGGCAGCCAGCCCCGTCTCCTCGCCGTCCGGCCGTCCGACGCGCATCCGGGCGTGCAGTGAGTCCAGCCCGTCGCGGGCCACCGACAGCGCGGCGGCCTTCGACGTCAGGCCCGCCTCCACGAGATGGCGGAAATGGGCGAGGTAGCCGGAACGCCAGTTCGCCTCCTGCTCCGCGTCGTGGGCAGCCGCCGGGTCCACCGGGCGCAGCGCGTCGGCGACTACCGCCCTGCCGAGCGCGGACGAGCTCCGCCGCCCGTCCGCCGACAGCGGGAAGACAACTCCCTCCGTCCCATCAGGCTCCATGAGGCTCCCTGCTACCGGGCCAGGGCGCCCATCGGGTCCCACGCGGGCAGCACGATCGGCTCGGCATCCAGGGCGCGCCGCAGGTCGGCGGGTAGCGCGCTCTTGCGGGCGGCGATCTCGAAGACGTACTGGCCGAACCAGGAGTCGTTCATCGTGTAGAAGCCGTCCTTGCCGCGGTCGGGGCCCCAGCTGTTCTCCACGCGCCAGCGCCGCGGCGCCCCGTCAAGCACGTCGACCCCGGTGAAGAGCATCGCGTGCGTCATCGCGCTCTCGTGGTACTCAAGGCGGGCGGCCTTGTCCAGGTCGAACGCGGTGTCGTAAACCGATGGCAGGTCGTAGAGCCCGTCGTCCCAGAACGCGTAGTCGCTGCTCATCATCTTGCCGACGTCGCAGCCGAACCAGACTGGCTCGCCGCCCTGGATGGTGGCCGCGGCGATGTCCTTGATGACCTGCACGTCGACGTTGAGGTAGATGACCGGCGGGCCGCCGATGACGTTGCCGAGGTACTCGACGGTGAAGGTCCGGCCGATCGGGCTGGACGGCCGGGGGTCGTTGACCAGGCAGACGTACTCGCTGACCGGCAGGTCCACGTACTTGGCGGCGAATTCCTGCGGGGTGAGCACGCCGTCCCGGTGAAACTTCTTGTCCTTGTCCGTCCACTGCCAGTCGAAGCGCTCCGGCGGCGTTCCCAGGTGGATGCACAAGATCCGGTAGATGACCTGCATGACCTCGGCCTTGACCGCGCGGGCGGCGTCAACGCCCTCGGCCATGGCCCCGCGGACGCTCCGCGCGCCGCGGCGAAGCTGATAGCGCAGGACCGAGTTCATCCGGCCCGTGTCCGACGAGCTCTGCGTCTCCGGCATGTAGCCCTTGGGGACCAGGCCGTGCTTGGCGACCAGGGCGGCGAACATGTTCCACTGGCCGCCGTCGCCGGCCACTGACTCCAGCAGGAAGGCGACCGTGCGGTCGTCGAGGTCGCGGCTCGCGGTCTCGATGAGCGCCTCAAGGAAGTAGTTGGCGCGCTCGAGCTTGTCCCAGAACATCATGTAGTTCTGCGAGAACTCGAAGTCCTTGAGCCCGGTCTGGCGCATCACGCCGACGCGCAGCAGGTTCAGCCCGGCGAACAGCCAGCAGCGGCCGCTCTTCTCCTGGTTGGTGACCTTCCAGTCGTCCAGCGTCGTTGACATGGAGTGGTCGATGCTGCTGACGATCTCCCGGTTGACCGTGACGTCGTCGACGGTCACCCGCGTCACGGCATTCTGGGCGAGCCGGTAGACCGGGTTGGCCGAGAAATCCTTGCGCAGTCGTTCCAGATCAGCAGCAGCGAGCGTTCCGTCCATCGCAGCGTCCTCCTACGTCGTCGTCTCGGCCTGGTCCAGGTAAGGTGCCGCTGCTGAGTTGTCCTTGGCTCATCTCGACGCGGCTGCTGAGCAGGACGGCTGCGCGTCTTCCCACCATCTCGTTCTACTATGCGCGCCGGGAGCGGAGCAAGTCGGGCCCCCTCTGACGACACCGCGGGCGATTGCCAGATACCCGCTGAGGACTGGCGCTATCCGGCTCAGTCACTTGGAACGGTCCTCCAAGACGGGCGATAATCGGGGCCGGGTTCTGTACCTACCGCGAGGTGCACACATGAACGTGATCGAGGTGGCCATACACCCGGGGTCATCCGGTTATCGGGTCGACGTCTTGCGCTCGCCTGCCGGCGAGGCAGCGGCCGACGTGGCTCTCGACGTGCCGGCTCTCCTCGCCCAGCACGGGGACATCCAGCGAGCGGTGCAGCTCTCCTCACTGCGGGCCGGGCGGGTGTCCCCCGAGGAGGAACAGCTTCGCGACCTCGGGCACCGGCTGTTCCGGGCTTTGCTCGGTGCGGAAGAGGTGGCTGGCCGGTACCGGGCCGCCGAGGCGGCTGGCCGGCATCGGGGCGCAGAGCGCGCGGAAGACCTGCGGATCGTGCTGCGCATCGCGGATCCCGCGCTCGCGCGGCTGCCCTGGGAGGCGATGTATGACGCGAGCATCGGAGGTTACGTCTGCCTCCGCCATCAACTCGTCCGCCACGTCGGCGTCCCAGCGGCGGCAGCGCCGCTTACGGTGACCCCGCCACTGCGCGTCCTGGGAATCGTCTCCTCGCCGCGCGGCCGGGCCGCGCTCAACGTGGAGAAGGAGAAAGAGCAGCTCACCAGCGCCCTCTCCGAGCTTAACGCCGAGGGCCTGGTAGAGCTAAGCTGGGCGCAGTCCGCCACCTGGACGGAACTGCACGACATGCTGCTCGGCGGTACCTGGCACGTTGTTCACTACATCGGCCACGGTGGCTTCGACCGCGCTCGCGGTGAGGGCGTGCTCGCCCTGGTCGACCCCGACGGTGGGGAAGACCTAAAAAGTGCGAGCCGGATGGTCGACCTGCTGAACCAGGCGCGCCCTCGCCCCCGCCTGGTGGTGCTTAACTCCTGCTCCGGCGCGGCTGCTAGCACCACCGATCTCTTCTCCGGCACGGCGGCTGCCCTTATACGGGGCCGCGTGACGGCGGTCGCCGCGATGCAGTACGAGATCACCGACGTGGCCGCGACGGCTTTCAGCCGAGGCTTTTACCGGGCGATTGCCCACGGCCGCGGCGTGGACGAGGCCCTCTCAAGTGGGCGCGTCGCCATCCGTGGCCTCGATGAGAGCACCCTCGAATGGGTCTCTCCTGTCTTGTACCTGCGCGGCGATGGCGCCCGCCTGTTCGAGGTCCCGGCTGATAATCCCCCCGCCCGCGAGAAGCACGCGGCGCCCCCGGCCCGCGAGGAGCATGTGGCGCGGGATCAGGGCGGCATCCGCTGGCCGATCAAGGTCAGGCTACGGAAGCGTGTCGAATACTTCCAGGATCGCACCGAGCGGGAAGACCTGGCCGAGGCGTTGCGGGAAGGCGTCACGGTTGCCCTCGTCGGCACGGGCGGGGTAGGCAAGACCCAGCTGGCGGCGGATTTCGCGCACAAGGTGTGGGAGTACCGGGAGGTCGACCTCTTGGTCTGGGTGAACGCCAGCAGCGGACCCACGATCATCTCCGCCTATGCGGACGCGGCGAGGCGGGTCGGCGCCGCGTCTACGTCAACGGCGGACGAGCAGGCGGCAGAAGACTTCCTGTCCTGGCTGGCCGACAGCAAGGGCAGGAAATGGCTGCTCGTTCTCGATGACGTCGCGGACACGGAATACCTTGACCCGCTATGGCCGCCGCAGAACGAGCGGGGGCGCATCCTCATCACGACACGAAAGCACGCTGCGGCATCTACCTCAATCCGACGGGTAACAAAGAGGGAGGTGGCAATGTACTCGGTTGCCGAGGCTCTCCAGTATCTGCGGAGCATCCTCAGTGGTTATCCTGGCGCGCTGGCCGGAAGCGAAGACCTCGTCAATGACCTCGACCGTCATCCGCTGGCCCTCGCGGCCGCGGCGGCGTACATCCGGTACGTCCTGGACCTGGGTGGTGAGCGCTTCGGGACGAGCACCTGTGCCGAATATGCCGCCCGGTTCCGCGGTCAGCGGGAGCTGACCAAGATCATGCCGACCGAACTGGTCGGGTATGAGCGCTCGATCGCCGCCGTCTGGTCGATCTCGATCGACGCAGTTGACGAGAGTGACCCGTCAGGCGTAGCCCGCCGACTGATGGTGCTGCTGAGCCTGCTGTCTCCGAACGGCATTCCCTTTGAGATCCTCGACACCCCGGAAGTTCACCACCACCTCCGGTCTCGGTCCACGGCTGAGATCGACGATGCCCTGCTGACGCTCCGGGGTCTCAGCCTGATCGATTTCGCAGGCACGGAAGCGAAACTAATCAACATCCACGTGCTGATCCAGCAGGCTGTCCTCGCGGCTGAACCAGCGAGTGACAAGGAAGGCGGCAGGGAAAGCATCGACGGCGCGACCCGGGCGCTGGCGGACAGCATGTCCGCGCATTGGCCCGATAAACAGCACAACACCGTGCGGGCTGGTCTGCTGCGCGCCAATGCGGCCGCGCTGTGCGCGACGAATGCCGCACCGCTGCAGGCCCCCGGGCTGCATGAGCTGCTCTTCCAGCTGGGGGACGGCTACGGCCGGGCGGGACTGGTCGAGCAGGCGAACGAGTACTTCACCGAACTACGCGACAAGGCCATCTCGGTACTCGGACCGGACAGCCCTGACACGCTCACGGTCCGTGAAGATAGTGCCTACTGGCTCGGATTCACCGGAAAGGCCGAGGCCGCGCTCAGCGAATTCAGGGCGATCGCCGCCAGCCGGGCGCGGGTGCACGGGCGCAGGCACCCCGCTACTTTCAAGGCCCGGCATAACAGCGCCCGGTTTCGCGGCCGGTCAGGGGATCCGCGGGGCGCCGTGGACGACCTCGAACGCCTCGTCTCCGAGGAGATAGCAGCTCTCGGTCCCGATGCCAAACAAACCCTCGAGAGCAGGAACATCCTCGGGTACTGGATGGGCAAGGCAGGCGACGGCGTGCGCGCGGTGGCCTACCTGGAGAAACTGCTCGCCTACCGCTGCGGGCTCTGCGGCTGCACCGAGCTTGGCGAATGCGGCGATCCCGGGGTCCTCACCACCCGGATTGACCTAGCCATCACCAAGGCCGACCTCGGACGCTACGCAGAGGCGGTCACCCTGGCCGAGACCGTGGTCCGGGATCGGACAAGAGTAGCCCCCGAGGCTCCTGAAACACTGTCGGCGGGTGCCTACCTCGCCTGCTGGCGAGCCCTGAGCGGCGACGAGAGCGCCATTATCGACCTGGTGACTAGTGTCAGCGAACATCTGTGCGCCCTGGGTGACAGGCATCCCAACGCACTGCGCGCCCAGGCCCTGCAGGTCGAAGCCCTCAAGGCTGCAGGCCGCATCACCGCCGCGGAGGCGAGCGCCAGGATGACGAGCCACCTGGCCGTGATCCATGAGCAGCTCGGACGCGACCACGTCGTGGCCACGTACTGCCAGCAGAGAGTCGACCAGTGGAAGAGGGAAGGCGCCACGGGCCGTTCGGAAGGGGAAAGCTGAACTCAGGACCGGCCGGGCACCCGAGCACGGATCTACGAGGGGACTCAGATATTGCGCGCAAGCGTTCTTCCCGGATACGCCGCCGTGGCGTTCGCCGCACTCGGTCGCCTCGATGAACTGACGAAAGATGAACTCGCCTACGCCACCACCGTCATAGAAGAAGCCTCTCGCCATTTCATCGCACCCCGGACAGAGATCGCGCCGCAAGATCAAATTGTATTCGCTACGAATTTCTTGCGCGTACTCGGACTTGAAGTTCCGCAATTGACAGGGAGACAGCGGTCGGAACTTTTCGCCGCCGCCGCAGAGCATCCTGACTGGCGCATTCTGGCAGTACCGATGCTAGGCACGCACGGGCGTCATGAACTTGCCGAGCGCGCTCGCCTCCTGCTGCCGAACGAATTTCATCCCGACAAGCCCGTGATACGGCCACCGGACGACGGCACTGTCATCCGGGAACTGGCGGAGACGGAGAACTTGGAGGGAACTGTCAGCAGGGACGGGCGCCAGTACGTCATCCGGTACCGGGCGTCGAGCGGCCGGCTGCTTCCCCGGTCGGCATATATCGAAGACCTGCTGACGAGCGGAGAGGCGGTAAGCGGCGCAAAGGGCACAGCCTGGATGTTCACGGTCGGGGATGTCCGGACGTACGCCAACGACGGATACCCCGTTGGCCTCGGCAAGAGTGCAGCCTGTGCACGGATGGTCCGCCATAAGACCGATGCCGAATTCTACGCGAAGACGTACCAGGATGAACTGCTGGCATCACGGTTGAACGCCGGCGAGCTATACGAGACCCGGTGGCGCGAGCTTCCGCCAACAGAGGCGCTGATCGTCATGGTTCTCATGCACAATTCCGCTCGGGAGCCGAATCGCACCTACGACCTCAACCTCGCCAACGAGACCGTTCATGAAATGACATGGGACGGGCAGGTCGCCAGTAACCCCTGGTACCTGACGACTATACGTTTCCGCACTCAGGACTGCACGATAGGGCATTACGCGCGCCAGCGCCTGAGCAGGCGGGACTACTGCTACGTCCGCCCCTTCGTCAACGCGTTCAATGACACGGCTTCCAGCAGGAGGACTGCGCGGGGATAAACTCAGTGGCGGCCGGCGCGGCCGCCGTGGTCAGATAGCGCCACCACGGGAGGCATCATCGAGGGTGTGGGGAGTAGGCGATGACGACGGCCGCGACGGCGCTGCCACTGCTCGGGCTGCGGATCACGGCGGGTCCGGTCGAGCTGCGGGGCATCACCGATGACCTGCTCGGGCCGCTCGCCGAGCTGGCGACCGACATCCACGACCCGGACTTCATGCCGTTCGGTTACCCGTGGTCGCTTACGCCCGCGCCGGACATGGCGCGAAACGTGGCCCAGTACCACTGGGGCAAGCGGGCCAGCTTCTCCCCCGCCCAGTGGACGGCCGACTTCGCCGTCTTCTACGACGGCGAGCTCGTCGGCTGCCAGGGATTCAGCACCAAGGACTACCTCATCGTCCGGGGCGGCGAGACCGGGTCATGGCTCGGCCGCCGTTTCCAGGGCAAGGGCATCGGCACCGCGATGCGCCAGGTGATCTGCGCGTTCATCTTCGACCACCTCGACGCGGAGTACATCACCTCAACCGCGTTCGAAGACAATCGGGCGTCTCTGGCCGTCAGCAGGAAGGCCGGCTACACCGAGAACGGCGCGGACCGGGTAGACCGGCTGGGCAAGCGCGCGATCATGCAGCGCATCATCCTGGAACCGGCGAACCTGGTCCGCTACGAGCATGAGCTTACGGTCGCGGGCCTCGCCGCGTTCCGCAAGTCGATCGGGCTCGACGCCGACGAGCCCGCGGGTTAGGAGGACGTGCCGGCGGCGGCGGCGGCGCGGTAGCGGTCCGCCACCACCCGGCGCAGCATCTTCCCTGACGGCGTGCGCGGCAAGAAGTCCTCGAAGGACACCGAGCCCGGCGCCTTGAAGTGGGCGATCCGCGTGCGGCAGAAGTCGATCAGCTCAGCGGCGAGGTCAGGGCTGCCCGCGCCCGCGACGGCCGGCTGGACGACCGCGTGCACCCGCTGGCCCATCTCCGCATCCGGGATGCCGATCACCGCGACGTCGGCCACCGCGGGGTGCGGCGCGAGCGCCTCCTCGACCTCGCGCGGGTAGATGTTCACCCCGCCGGAGACGATCAGGTCGGTGCGCCGGTCCGCGAGGTACAGGTAGCCCTCGTCGTCCAGGTACCCCATGTCGCCGAGGGTGCTCCAGCCCGCCGCGTTGAACGCCGAGGCGGTCTTGCCCGGGTCGTTGTGGTACGTGAACGGGCTGCCGCCGCTGAACCAGACGGTGCCGGTCTCCCCGGCCGGCAGTTCCGTCCCGTCCTCGTCGCAGATGTGCACCTCGACGCCGAGCGGCCTGCCGACCGAGCCGGGATGCGCGAGCCAGTCGTTGCTGTCGATCACGCAGATCCCGTTGGCCTCGCTGCCCGCGTAGTACTCCGCGAGGACCGGCCCGAGCCAGTCGATCATCGCCCGCTTGACCTCGACCGCGATCGGCGCGGCGGCGTGCACCGCCAGGCGCAGGCTGGACAGGTCGTACTTCGCCCGCTCGGCCGCGGGAAGGCGCAGCATGCGGATGAACATCGTCGGGACGAACTGTCCCTCGGTGACCCGGTAGCGCTCGATCAGCGACAACGCTGCCGCGGCGTCGAACCGCTCCATCACGACGACCGTCCCGCCGTTACGGATGGTGCCGATCGACCAGGCGAGCGGCGCCGCGTGGTACAGCGGGCCCGGGCACAGGTACACCGACGACGGCGAGAAGCCGAAGACCATCCGCATCACCGTCTCGGTACCGAGCCCGGTGCCGAACGGCTGGCCGATGAGCGGGCGCACGATGCCCTTCGGCTTGCCGGTCGTGCCGGAGGAGTAGAACATGTACCAGCCCTCGGTCTCATCGTCCACCGGCGTGCCAGGCAGCCCTTCGACGGCCGCGTCAAGCGGCTCCGCCCCGGCCGCGCCAGCGGCAACGTCGCCGGCCCCGTCGCCCGCCACCAGCCGCCCCTCAAGCGCGGGCGCGGCCGCCGCCGCGCCGGCCGCGAGGGACTCAAGCGACGCCGATGAGATGAGCAGCCGCGCCCCGCTGTCCGCGACGATGTACGCCGCCTCCGCCGCGCTCAGGTGCCAGTTGACCGGCGCGTAGTACAGCCCGGCCCGCTGCGCCGCCCAGATCACGGGAAACAGGTCGAGCTCGTTCACCATCAGGACCGCTATCCGGTCCCCTGCCCGCAGCCCGCGGGCCCGGAAGAGGCGGGCCACCTGGTTGGACCGCCGCTCGAGCTCGGCGTAGCTCATCGTGGCGCCCGTGCCGCCCATGATCACCGCCGGCTTGTCGCCGTACTCGCGTGCCAGGTCCGTCAGATTCATGCGTAGCCTCTGTCACTCCGTTATGACGGCGTCGTTCGCCTAGGTCAAACAATCACTGCCGACGGTCCTAGTTCAAGAGACGTGACGGGTATTTTGCGTGGGTTCCTGTCCTGTCGCGGCACGGGACGGGCGGCACGTCGGCGTCTCGTGGCCGCTACCCTGCTGTCCATGCATATCCAGCAGTTCACGATCATCGTCGATGACTACGACGAGGCCATCGGGTTCTTCACCGGTGTGCTGGGATTCGAGCTCGTCGAGGACTCGCCGTCGCTGACTAACGACGGCAGGCCCAAGCGATGGGTCGTGGTCCGGCCGCCCGGCGCGCAGACCGGCATCCTGCTCGCCCGCGCGGACGGCGAGCGGCAGGCCGCGGCGGTCGGGAACCAGATGGCCGGGCGGGTCGGGTTCTTCCTGCGGGTGGACGACTTCGACGCCGCGGTCGACCGGATGACCGCCGCGGGCGTGCGGTTCCGCACCGCGCCGCGCACCGAGCCCTACGGGCGCGTCGTGGTGTTCGCCGACATCGCCGGCAACCGCTGGGACCTGCTCGGCCCGCCGGCCTAGCCGCTGGCGTAGCGGGTCGGCGGCACGCCGATCGTATCGGTGAAGTCCCTGGTCAGGTGCGCCTGATCGGAATAGCCGAGCTCGGCCGCCAGCGCCGCCCAGTTCACCGCCGCGGGACCGGCCGCCTCGGCGCGCAGCGCCGCCTCGTGCAGCCGGGCACGGCGCATCACCCACTTCGGCGAGACGCCGACGTACTCCGCGAACATCCGCTGCAGCCGGCGCGCCGGCAGGCCCGACACCTCGGCCAGCTGAGCGACCCGGTACAGGCCCTGCTCCCGGGTGATCAGCGCCGTCAGCTCGGCCACCTGCCCGGCGACCGGATCTTCGGCCGGGCGCGCGCCGCGCAGCAGCGCGGCCGCCGCCTCGATCATCGCGTCGTCGCCGGCGGTATCCGCCATGACCAGCGCGCACGCCTGGTCCGCGCCCTCGCCCAGGATGCGGTGCGCGGGGACCACGCGGTCGTTCAGGGTAAAGACCGGCTTGCCATAGAAGGGACGGAACCCACCGGGCCGGAACCGGACCCCGAGCGCCTTGCCCTGTCCCGACAGCCGGCGCGTGAAGATCTTCGTGTCGACCCCGAACACCGCCGCGCCCTTCGCCTCGAACGCGAGGTTCACGTTCGGGTGCGGCAAGATCGCCTGCTCGTGCGGCGGCTGCCCGCTCAGGTCCCAGCGGATCACCCAGCAGAAGTCGACGAAGGGTTCCAGGCCCGCGGGCGGCGGGTACCGGCTGAGGGTGAACCTGGCCGCCGCCGCCTTCGCGTGCAGCACGCCCGGGCCCATCGTCACGGCGCCGGTTCCCGGTGAGCCGGATGCTGCGTTCATCCGGTCAGCCTAGCTGTCGCGTTTCTTCAAGACTCCGCCGGCGGGAGCGGCTAGCGTCACGAACCATGAACCTGCATGCCGAGATGACTGACGCGGCCGACGCCGCCGCGCGCACCGTGGAGAACGTGCACGCCGGGCAGTTCAGCGCGCCCACGCCGTGCACCGACTGGGACGTGCGCGCCCTGCTCAACCACCTCATCCTGTGGACCGCGTACTCGCTTGAGGCGCGGGCGCAGGGCGGGTCGGTCGGCCAGGAGCTGATGGACAGGGACTTCGCCGCCGAACCTGGATTCGCCGCCGCCTACCGGGCGCAGCTTGACCGTGCCCTCGCCGCCTGGGGGGACCCGGCCGCCTGGGAACGCGAGCTTCCCGTCATGGGCACCGCCACCCCGGCCGCGGACATCGCCGCCCTCAGCATCGCCGAGCTGGTGCTGCACGGCTGGGACCTGGCGGTCGCCACCGGGCAGCGGTACACGGTCGGCGACGCGGCCACCGCCGCCGCGGCGCGGGCCGTCGAGGCGAACGCTGACCTGTTCCGCCAGTACAAGGGGTTCGCCGAGCCGGTGGAGGTGCCGGCGTCCGCGTCCGCGCTCGACCGGCTGCTCGCGGCGTCAGGGCGGAACCCGGCCTGGGCTCCCGGGCCTGCCTGACCCGCCGTCTTCGGCTGCCTTCCCGCACGCCCGCAGGCTCGGCAGCCGGCAGACCAGGATCCGCCACCATGCTGAGGATGACGCAACGCCGTTCAGGCTACGAGCAGGCGGAGGCCCAGCTCCGCCGAATCGAGGCGGGCGAGGTCGCGGTTGTTCTCAGCCCACCGCCCCGAGGCGAGGTCATCGCGCAGGTCGCGCACCGCCCGCTGCTCGGCGTCGGCGCCGACCCTGGTCCACACCGACACCGCACGGCGCACGTGTTCTTCCAGGTAGGCCTCGGGCCGACGCCAGTACGCCTCGTAGAAGCCGTCGGCGCAGTCCCACGGGATGAGCACCGGCTTCGCGTGCCCGCCGATCGCGTCGGCCAGCTCGGCCAGCGAGGGCCAGCCGGCTTTGACGTCGGCAGCCTCGGGCAGGTAGTCGCGGGTGAGCCAGAACCTGTTCCGGTAGGTAGCGTCGCTGCCGTCGAACGTGAACACCACGACGCGGCGGGCCACCCGCCGCATCTCGCGCAGGCCGACGATCGGGTCGTGCCAGTGGTGCACGGTGCTGAAGGCCATCGCGGCGTCGAAGGACTGGTCCTCGAACGGCAGGCTCTCCGCAGCGGCGGCCACGCACGGCGCCGAGCCCTCGGGGCGCAGCGCCCGCATGACCGCCGACGGCTCCACCGCGGTGACGTCCCGGCCGGGCGGTTCGTAGGAGCCAGTGCCGGCCCCGACGTTCAGCACCGTCCGCGCGTCGCCGAGCGCATCCCAGACCTGCGCGGCGATCCGGGGATCGGTGCGCCGCGTCGCGGGGTACGCACCCCCGATAGCGTCATACAACCGCGCCCCGAGCATTCCCAGCTGTTCCTCTGGTGTCACTGTTATTCCCTTCGCCCGTGCCGTGAGTTCCCTGTCGATGGCCGCCACCATGGCACCGGCCCGGTCCCGCTGCTCCAGCAGCAGGCCGCGCAGCCGACGCAGGTGCGCGACCGCGTCAGCCGACGGGTCGCTGACCAGGACCGCGACCTCCCGCAGCCCGAAACCCAGCCGCCGGTAAGCCAGCACCTCCCGCAACCGCTCCACGTCGCCCGCCAAGTAGGCCCGATACCCGGCCGCGGTCCGCGCCGACGGGCACACGAGCCCGACCTCGTCGTAGTGATGCAGCGTGCGGACGGTCACGCCGGCCAGCTCGGCCAGGCGCCCCACAGTCAGGTGCTCCTCCATGCCAACCGACTATGCGGCATGACGCCACGTGAGGGTCAACCCCCCGCTCCGGCAACGCACGCGTCGCCGACCGCGACCGGCCCCCGCCCCGCTGGACAAGACACCAGATCCCCAGCCACAAGAAATGGACAAAACGATGAGAAGGACCACTGGACAAATCGTTGAGAAGGTCCGGGGAAGCCGAGGTCAGCACCTACCAGCGGACATCTCTCGCGCGAACCTGCACGGCGGCAGGCCCGCCCGTACCCGGGGGTCGTCCGCTGGCGGCTCGCGGCCGAAGTACAGCCCTCATCTCAGCGGCCAGAGTGGCCCGCCCAGAAGGGCGCGCGCAGCTGGCGCTTGAGCAGCTTGCCGGAGCCGGTGCGCGGCAGCTCGTCGGTGAAGTCCACCGAGCGCGGCACCTTGTAGCCGGCCAGGTGCTCCCGGGCGAACGCGGTTACCTCCTCGGCGGTCAGCGTCGAGTCCGGCGCGCGCACCACGGTCGCGTGCACCGCCTCGTCGAATTTCTCCGACGGGATCCCGAACACCGCGACGTCGTAGATCTCCGGGTGCTGCTCAAGCGCGGCCTCGATCTCGGCGGGGTAGATGTTCATCCCGCCGGAGATGATCATGTCGCTCTTGCGGTCGCAGATGTACAGGTAGCCCTCGTCGTCCCAGTAGGCGACGTCACCGACCGTGTGGTAGTCGCCGCGGGTGTTCGCCTGGTAGCCGGCGTCGTTCTTGTAGTAGGCGTCGAAGACGCCCCCCGACCGGATGAACACCTCGCCGGCGTGGTCCGGCCCGGTGCCGGTGACCGGGTTGCCGAGCTCGTCGAAGAGCATGATCTCGATGCCGGGGGCCGGCTTGCCGCAGGACCCCGGCTTGCGCATCTGGTCCTCGGGCAGCAGCACGGTGTCCACGCCGAGCTCGGTCGACCCGTAGACCTCGAACAGCGACTCGGGCGGGAAGTTCGCCACGTACTCCTGCTTGAGCGCGAAACTCCACGGCGCCGCGTTGGCGATCATCACCCGCATGGACGAGCGGTCGTAGCGGTCCTTGACCTCCTTAGGCAGCGCGCAGATCATCCGCATCAGCGCCGGCGCGGAGAACGTCGAGCTCGCCCGGTACTTGTCCACCAGCCGCAGCCAGTCCTCCGGGTCGAACTTGCGCTGCACGATGAGCGTCTGGCCGTAGAGCAGCCCGGCGCCGAGGAACGCGCTCGGTCCGCTGTGATACAGCGGGCCTGAGGTGATATAGGTGTCATCGGGCCGGTAACGCAGCAGGTTGAGCAGGGCGACGACGTGCTCCGTGTTCCCGCTGCCGTACCGGACGGCGCCCTTGGGCTTGCCGGTGGTGCCGGAGGTGTAGATCATGGTCCCGGTCGCGCCGGCCGCCTCCCCCACGTCGGGCGCGGTGTCCGGCGCGGCGGCGATGTCCGCGTCGGTCAGCATCCCGTCCGGGGCAGGGCCGCCGACGACGATGACGTGCCGCACCTTCGCGAGCTCGCCGCGCAGCGCGGCGAACATGGGCGCGTGCTCGTAGTCCGCGTACACGATCTCGGCGTCGCTGTGGTTGACGACGTAGCTCGCCTCTTCCGGCGTCAGCCGGTAGTTCAGCGGCACGGCGACCGCGCCGATCTTCCTGGCCGCGCTCATCACCGCCACCACCTGCGGGGAGTTCGGCCCGCACCAGAGGACCTTGCTGCCAGGCGTGACGCCGAGCGAGAGCAGCAGGTTCGCCACCCGGTTCGACTGCGCCTCAAGCTCGGCGTACGTCCACATCGTGACGTGGCCGCCCGGCTTGTCGTCGATCACCGCCGGCTTGCCCGGCTGGCTCTTGGCGTACAGCGTAAGGAAGTCCTCCGGCATCGCACCTCACCCATCGTCACCGGGCCAGCAGCGCCGCTGGCCCTCCACGGCTGAGGTTCAATCTACGGAACCGTTACCAGTTGGTAAATATGGAAATCTGTGAGGCGCCCGCGACGGTCGGCAAGCCCGGCCGCGGGCCTGCCGCGGCAGGCCTACCGCGGCGGGCGGACCGCCTGGGCCTGCGTGGTCTGCGCGACCAGCCGGCCGCCGTCGTCGAACAGGCTGGTCTGCGCGGTGACCGTGGTCTTGCCCCGGTGCAGCGGCACGGCGACCGCGCGCACCGATCCGTTCGTCACCGGCCGCAGCAGCTGGGTCGCGGAGCTGATCGTCGCCGTCGTCGCGCCGTCTGGCAGCCCGAGGAAGGCGACAAGCGCGCCCGCGGTGTCGGCGAGCGCCATCAGCGCCCCGCCGTGCATGACCCCGGCGGCGGTGCACAGCTCCGGCGCCCAGGCCAGGCGCGCCACCACCCGGTCGGCGCTCGCCTCGTCGAGCACCATGCCGAGCTGCCGCGCGAACGGCATCAGCGCGATCAGCTCCTCAAGGTCAACGGCCATGGCGGCAGCCTAGCCCAGCTCACTGTCAGAGACGGTCATTCAGAACGGGAGCGTGTTCCACCCGGTCGCGCCCGAGGCTTGTGGCCTCGGCCAGTGCACAAGGCGGGGGCCGGGCCGTACGGTTGGCGCATGCCTTCGGTCACCGAGGAGTTCTGCACGGCCATGCTCGGGGCCGCGCGCGGGCGGCTGGCGCCGGCCGTGGAGCGGGCCGCGGGCCGGTCGCTGCTGAACGTGCTCGGCACGGCGGTGTCGGCGTCCGGCTCCGACGCGGTCCGCGTGCTGCTCGCCGCGGCGGGCGAGGCCGGCGGCGCGGGACCGGTCACGGTGCCCGGGCTGGCGAAGACGCTGGACCCGTACTGGGCGGCGCTGGTCACCGGGACGGCCGCCCACCTGGACGACTTCGACGACACGCACCTAACCACGGTCATCCACCCGGGCGCGGCGGCGCTCGCCGCGTCGCTGTCGCTCGTGCCGGAGACGGCGCCGTCCGGTGCGGCGCTCCTTGGGGCGTTCGCCGCCGGGTGCGAGGCGCAGCTGCGCATCGGCTGCGCCATCTCCCCCGCGCACTACGACCACGGCTGGCACATCACCGGGACCTGCGGGGTGTTCGGCGCGACGGTCGCGGCGTCCGCGCTGCTCGGTCTGGACACCGGGACGGCCGCCCGGGCGCTGTCGCTGGCCGCGACGATGACCGCCGGGCACCGGGAGGCGTTCGGCACGATGACCAAGCCGCTGCACGCGGGGAAGGCGGCGGCCAACGGCGTGCTCGCGGCGCGGCTCGCCGCCGCGGGCCTCGCCGGGCCTGCCGACCCGCTGGGCCAGGACGGCGTGCTCGAGGTGCTCGCCGCCAGCGTGGACCGGGACGCGCTCGGCCTCCGCTGGCCGGCCGGGCACCGCTGGGAGCTGGAGCTGAACACGTTCAAGACCTATCCGTGCGGGGTGGTCGCGCACCCGGCGATGGACGCCGCGATCATCGCGTCGGCCCGGATCGGTGAGCTGGCCGGGCGGGCGGAGATCAGCGGGATCACACTGCGCTGCAACCCCCTGGTGCCGGAGCTGATGGGGCTTGAGCAGCCGGGCGACGGGCTGCGGTCCCGGTTCAGCGCCAGGCACGGGATCGCGGTCGGCCTGCTGTACGGGCGGGCGGGCCTGGCCGAGTTCAGCGACGCCGCCGCGACCGCGCCGGACGTCGCCCGGCTGCGCGCCCTGATCACCCTGGACGTCGACCCCGCCGTCGCCCGCGACGCCGCGGTCCTGCGGGTCAGCCTGCGGCCCGTTCTGGAACCAGCCGGCGAGTGGCCGCCGGTGGAGGTTGCCGTCGAGCACGTCAGGGGCAGCGTCGCCCGCCCGCTCACCGATGAGGAGCTGCTCGGCAAGGTGCGCGCCCTGTTCGGCCCGGTGCTCGGCCAGGACGCCGCGGACCGGGCACGCGACGCCATCGGCCAGCTGCCCGGTGCCGCGGACACCTCGGCGCTGCTCGCCGCGATCCGCCCGGAGGCGCGCCCGTGACTACGACCGACGAGATCCTCGCGCGCGCCGCGGCCGCAGCGGATGCCATGGCGGCCGCCGGCCAAGCCGGCGCAGGCGCCGCCTGGTGGGGCACGGTGACGCCGGCCGGCCTCGCCGCGTTCCGCGCTGCCGCCGTTCAGGGCGCGGGCGGGGCCACGGTCCGCGCGCTGCTCGCAGTCCGCCCCGTCGCGCTCTCTGGGTTGCCTGCCGCGGCCTGGACCGCTTGGCTGACGACCGCGGGGGCGATGGCCGCCGAGGTAATGGCCGCCGAGGAAACGAGCACAGCAGGCGATGCGACCGAGCCCGCCGACGAGCAGCCAGCCGGAGCGCCGCGTTCCGTCTGGTCCGCGGTCTTCGGCGCCGCCGTCGCGCTGGCCGGGGCGCCAGGGACCGTCCACTCGGAAGCCGCCGTCACCGTGGCGATCGCCGCCGGCCTTGATGCCGCGGCGCTCGTCGAGTCCAGGCTGGCCGGCTGGGACGGCTGGTCGTCCGGAACCGTCGCCGTCGCGATCGGCGCGGGCGTGACCGCCGGCCTGCTACTCGGCCTCGATGAGCCGCGGCTGCGGGCCGCCATCGGCATCTGCGCCACCCAGGCCGCCGGGCTGCGCGCCGCCGCGGGCACGGACGCGTTCCCGCTGCAGGTAGGCAAGGCCGCGTTCAACGGCGTGGAGGCCGCGCTGCTGGCCCAGGCCGGCCTCACCGGGCCCGGCGAGCCGCTCGACGGCCGCCGCGGCCTGTTCGCCCTGTTCGGTTAAGCTCCTCGCTGACCGGAAGGCAGCGGAGGCAGCGGAGGGTGCGACGTGAGCGGTGGCTTCGCCACGGGCGAGCAGGAATGGCGGGCTCATCTAGGGACCCTGCGGCAGGTGGTGCGCCAGGAGCTGGTGGCGCGGCAGCTCGCCGCCCACCTGCCCGAGCGGCCGCCGCGCCGCGTGCTCGACCTCGGGTGCGGTCAGGGCACCCAGGCGCTGCTGCTCGCCCGCCGCGGGCATGCCGTCACCGGGCTCGACGGCTCGGCGCGGCTGCTTGACGACTTCCGTGCCGCGCTGGCGGCCGAGCCGGCCGATGTCGGCGACCGGGTGCGGCTCGTCCAGGGCGAGGCCGCGGCGGTCGCCGGCCTGTTCCCGCCGTCCAGCTTCGACGCGGTGCTCTGCCAGGGGGTGCTGATGTACTTCGCCGACCCGGGGCCGCTGCTCGACGCCATCGCCCGGGTCGCGGCCCCGGGCGCGGTCGTGTCCCTGCTCGTCCGCAACGGCGACGCCCTGGCGCTGCGCCCCGGGCTGCTCGGCGACTGGGACAGCGTGGCCACGGCGTTCGACGGCGGCCCCTACCGGAACCGGATCGGCGTGGACGCGCGGGCCGACCGGCTGGCGGACCTGACCGCGGCGCTGGCCGCGCGGCAGCTGCCAGTGCGGCAGTGGTACGGGGTGCGGGTGTTCACCGACACGGCCGCCTCCGACGCGCCGCTGCCCGACCCGGCCACGCTCGACGCCATCCTGCGGTACGAGGAGCGGGCCGGCCGGACCGATCCCTACCGGCACGTCGCCGCGCTGCTGCACCTCATCGCCGTCCGCGCGGACGACCCCGCTGCCTAAGGACGCATGGCGCCTGCGGGCGGCGCAGCTCGCCGCGTGCGGGCTGGGGGTCGCGGTGGCCGGCGATGCCTCCACCGGCCGGCGCGCGCTCGCCACGGCGGGCCGCGTCTGGACGGCCATGCGCGCCCTCGTGGAGGCCCAGCCGACGAAGCAGCGGCTGCGCGGCGGGCTCACTCGAAGGCGGACGTGTCACCCGCGCCGCGGCGCAGGATCTCCGGCTCATCCAGGGAGAAGTCGATGACGGTAGTCGGCTCGGTGCCGCAGTCACCCGAGTCGAGGACCGCGTCCACCGTCGTCCCGAGCTCCTCCGCGATCTCCCAGCCCTGCGTCATCGGCTCGTCGTGGCCGGGCAGCAGCAGGGTGCTCGACACGAGCGGCTCGCCGAGCTCCGCGAGCAGGGCCTTCGTCACCGCGTGGGCGGGGATCCGCACCCCGACGGTCTTCTTACCCGGGTGCTGCAGCCGGCGCGGTACCTCTCGCGTCGCGGGCAGGATGAACGTGTAGCTGCCCGGCGTCGCCGCCTTGAGGGCACGGAACACCCGGTTGGGTATCAGCGCGAACTGCCCGAGCTGCCCGAAGTCCTGGCAGACCAGGGTCAGGTGGTGCTTCTCGTCAAGGCCGCGGATCGACCTGATCCGGTCCATGCCGGCGAAGTTGCCGAGCCGGCAGCCGAGCGCGTAGCAGGAGTCCGTCGGGTAGGCGATCACGCCGCCACCGCGCACGATGTCGGCAACCTGGGCGAGCGAGCGCCGCTGCGGGTTGGCCGGATGGATGTCGAAGTACCTGGCCATGCCACGAGTGTAGGCTCACCGGGGCAAAGTGTCCTGAGCAACGAAGGAGGCAGTACGCTGACCGCCGTGACTGGGAAGGTTGTGGTGACGGGCAGCGCGGGGCACCTCGGGGAGGCGCTCGTCCGGGTGCTGCGGGACGGCGGGCATGCGGTGACCGGGATCGACGTCCGGCCGTCGCCTTACACGACGGTGGTCGGGTCGGTCGCCGACCGGGACCTGGTGCGCGGCTGCATGGCCGGGGCGGCCGCGGTGCTGCACGCCGCGACGCTGCACAAGCCGCATGTCGGCTCGCATGGCAAGCAGGACTTCGTGGACACCAACGTCACCGGCACGCTGACGCTGCTCGAGGAGGCGGTCGCGGCCGGCGTGGGCAGCTTCGTGTTCACCAGCACGACGAGCGCGTTCGGCCGGGCGCTGACGCCGGGAGCGGGCGAGCCGGCCGCGTGGATCACCGAGGACGTGGTGCCGCGGCCGCGCAACATCTACGGCGTCACCAAGACGGCCGCCGAGGACCTGTGCGAGCTGGTGCACGCGGAGCACGGCCTGCCCGTGGTGGTGCGGCGGCTGTTTCCCGACTACGAGGCGGAGTACGCCCGGCGCGGCTGGCGGATGTTCCCGTCCATCGGCCGCGTGTACGTCAACGCACGCGCCCGTTCTGATCTCGGATGGTCGCCCCGGTATGACTTCCGCGCCGTCCTCGACGCGCTCAAGGCCGGCCAGGACCCGCGCAGCCCGCTCGCCCAGGCCATCGGCGCGAAGGGCTACCACGACAAGCCGACCGGCGTCTACACCAGCTGAGGTTCGCCAATTCGGCAAAGCGATGCCAGCCGACCGGGTATGAATAGGCACGCGGTTCCTGAATGCGTAAAATGCCCGGGGGGAGTCGCGGCGCAATGCCGCGGCTGCCTGCCTGGCGGAAGCTCGCGGAGTGCAGGTTAAGCGGCGTCGGAGCGGCAATGACGACTGAGGAGCCGGATGGCGGCCAGCCAGACCCCGGCCCCGATGAACCGCACGCTGACGGGTTCGTCCTGCGCATGCTGCTCGGCGCCCAGCTGCGTCAGCTCCGCGAGGCCGCTGGCATCACGCCCGACCAGGCCGGCTATGAGATCCGGGCCTCGCGGTCCAAGATCAGCCGGATGGAGACCGGCCGCGTCGGGGTCAAGACGCGCGACGTGGAGGACCTGCTCACCTTCTACGGCGTGACCGACGAGCAGGCGCGGTCCATGCTGCTTGACCTGGCCGGGCAGTCCAAGCGGCTCGGCTGGTGGACGAGCTACAGCGACGTCATGCCGGGCTGGTTCGAGAACTACCTGGGCCTTGAGTCCGTGTGCTCCACCATCCGGACGTTCGAGATCCAGTTCGTGCACGGGCTTTTCCAGACCGAGGACTACGCCCGCGCCGTGACCCGGCTGGGCCTTGAGGCCGCGTCCCCGGAGGAGACCGAGCGCCGGGTCGGGCTGCGCGTCAAGCGACAGGAACTGCTCGGCAGGGCGAACCCGCCCAGGATCTGGTCGGTGATGGACGAGGCGGTGCTGCGCAGGCCGGTGGGCGGCGCCTCGGTGATGCGCGCCCAGCTGCGCCACCTCGTCGAGGCGGCCAAGGCGCCGGAGGTGACCCTCCAGGTCGTCCCGTTCGCCCGGGGCGGCCACGCCGGCGCGAGCGGGTCGTTCACCATCTTGCGCTTCGACGAGCAGTACCTGCCGGACGTGGTGTACATCGAGCAGCTCACCGGCGCCGTCTACCTGGAACAGCGCCCGGACGTCGAGCACTACCTGGCGGTCATGGACCAGCTGAGCACCGAGGCGCTGCCGCCGGCCGCCTCCGCCCGCTTCATCGAACAGGTTGCCGCGGAGACATGAGCGGCCCCGAAGACGGAGGCGGCGGGCCGCAAGCGCTAACGGCGCCCGGCCGCTGATCCCTCAGCCTCCGGCCTGTCCTGGGACGGGGCGCCGGCCACGAGGTCGCGCACCCAGTTCCACCGGTCATGGTGACGCTCATCGAAGCGGCGCGCGGCGCGGGCGGCCAGGCGCGGCCGGCGGGCGTAGCGGTGCGTCGCCCACCACGATCCGGGCTTGGCCAGCCGGATGGCGCCGGCCAGGGCCGCCACGCCGACGAAGACGCCGACGACGCCGGTCACCACCTTCCCCTTGAGCAGGCAGATCACGCAGAGCAGCAGGTTGACGGCGATCACCGCGACCGACGACCACCAGGCCGCCGTCCCGACGTGACCGGTCGCGAAGTTCGCCCCGCCGATCAGCGCCCCGGTGATCACCAGCACGCAGAAGATCGCGTCGACCGATTTCCTGCCCTGATCCGCCCAGTAGACGTCTTCCAGGTGCAGCCAGAGCGCGAACTCATCGACGGTGAGCCCGACGCCGACCCCGAAGACGGCGGCGGTCACGTCAAGCGCCGCCCCCCGCGGGGTCTGCGATACCAGGGCGATGCCGGCGCCGATGATGATCAGGATGCCGAACACCTGGTGATGAACGTGATTGCCGCCGATGTGGACGTTGCCAAGCCCGGTCCCCGCGCCGCTGCCCGACCGGATCGCCCTGGTCACCATCCTGGTGACGAGGAAGGTGACCAGGATCGCCAGGAACATCCACATCATCGGCTGCAGCGTCAGGTCGGCCCGGCCGACCGGGACCTTCACCCCGGGCGGGACCTTCACCCGGGTCGGGATGTTCACCGGCGAAGCGAGCAACGACGCTGCGCTCGTGACCCCCACCCGCACGGCATCCTCCTGCGCCCAAATGCCTAGATGACCGGATTGTACGCGCCTCGTCACCCAGCCGCCCGGCGCCGATCCGGTCGGGCGCTGACGGCGGCCGGCCGCGGACCTGGGTCGGCGGCCGGCATACCATCTCGGCCAGGACCGGCGGCGCGGGTGCCGCGGTGACCCGAGCACGAGGAGCCAGCTGCGATGACCGAGTCCAGCCCGCGGCCGGCGGCGCCGTACGGCGACTTCCAGCTTGAGATCTACCTCGCCGGGCTGGGCGGCACGGTGCCCAGCCTGCCGGTGTCCTTCGCCGACCTCGAGGCGCGGGCGGCGCACGCGCTGCCGCCCTCGGTCCTGTCCTACGTGGCAGGCGGCGCCGGCGACGAGCGCACCCAGCGCGCCAACGTGGCCGCCTTCAGCCAGTGGGGGCTGATGCCGCGGATGCTGGTGGGGGCGGTCACCCGGGACCTGTCGGTGGACCTGTTCGGCATGCGGCTGCCGTCGCCGGTGTTCCTCGCCCCGATCGGGGTCATCGGCCTGTGCGCGCAGGACGGGCACGGTGACCTGGCCACCGCCGAGGCGGCGGCCCGGCTGACGGTGCCGATGGTGGCCTCCACCCTGTCCGCCGACCCGATGGAGGACGTCGCCCGGCGGCTCGGCGCCGTCCCCGGCTTCTTCCAGCTGTACACGCCGACCGACAGGGAGCTCGCGGAGAGCCTGGTGTCGCGGGCCGAGCAGGCGGGGTTTAACGGCATCGTGGTCACCCTGGACACCTGGATCACCGGATGGCGCCCCCGCGACCTGTCCACCAGCAACTTCCCGCAGCTGCGCGGCATGTGCCTGGCCAACTACACCTCCGACCCGGTGTTCCGCTCCCGGCTCGCCCAGGCGCCGGAAGAGAACCCGATGGCCGCCGTCGCGCACTGGGCGGGCATCTTCGGCAATCCGCTGACCTGGGACGACCTGCCCTGGCTGCGCTCACTGACCAAGCTGCCGCTGATACTCAAGGGCATCTGCCATCCCGATGACGCGCGCCGCGCCCTCGACCTGGGCGCCGACGGCATCTACGTCTCCAACCACGGCGGCCGGCAGGCCAACGGCGGGCTGCCCGCCCTGGACTGCCTGCCGGACGTGGTGAAGGCGGCGGCCAGGCGACCGGTGCTGTTCGACTCGGGCGTCCGCTCAGGCGCCGACATCGTCAAGGCCCTCGCGCTCGGCGCGACGGCGGTAGGCATCGGACGGCCGTACGCCTACGGCCTCGCCCTCGGCGGCAGCCGGGGCGTCGAGCACGTGCTGCGCACCCTGCTCGCCGAGGCGGACCTGATCATGGCGGTCGACGGCTACCCCACGCTGGCCGACCTCACCCCGGATGCGCTGCGCCGGGTGACCGTCGTGGCGTGACCGCGACTCGCCGGTTGTCGCGCGACGGCGCCTGTCGGTCGCGAACGGGCTGGTCATCACTCCGCGGGCAGCCTGACGCCAAGCCCGGTGGCGGCCAGCTTGAGCACGACCTGCCCCGGCGCCTCCAGGGCGTCCAGGTACAGGCCGGCGAACGCGACGTCCCGGATCACCGGCGCAGTGAGCAGGACGCTATACCTGGGGTAGCCCGGTTGGCATGGAAATGGGAGCAGGCGATGGTCGCAGACAAGGTACCGCGCACGAATGAGCCCGCTACCGCCGTCCGGCCGGCGGGCGCCGCCCACGGCAGCGCCGACCCGGCCGCGGTCCTTCCGGTTCGCTCCCGGGATGCCGCGGACGGCGCGCACCGGGTACGCCGGCCCGCTGACCTGCTGCTCGCGGTCGTGTCGTTCCTGATCGTCGACGCGGTGCTCGGCACCATCGCGGCCCTGCCGCTGGGCACGACCGAGGCGGCCGACTACGTCTCGGACTGGCTGCTGCACATCCCCCGCTGGCTTTCGTACTCGGCCGCCGTGGCCGCCGGGGTGGCCTGCTTCGGCCTGGCGGTCGCGGCCCTGGTGGAGCTGGCGCGCGGCCAGTGGCGGGACGTTCGGAACGCGGTCGCCGCCGGGCTGGCCGGCGCCGCGGCCGCCATCATCGCGTCGGCCGTCTGGCGATCCGAGCACGAGGCCGTGCAGCACGCCGTGCTGCACGGCAGCAATCCCTCGACGCTCGTGGTGGACACCGCGTTCGTCGCGTTCGTGGTGGGAACGGATCTGTCCCGGCATTCCCGCTGGTCGCGCTGGTGGCCCGGCGCGGGCACCGCGCTGCTGCTGTCCGGGCTGGCCGTCGGCACGCTCACGCCCTTCGCGGTGGTGATCGCGGCGTTCGGCGGCCTGCTGGTCGGCTGGGTGGCGCGCTGGGTGCTCGGCGCGGCGTCGGTGCTGCCGGGCACCGACGAGCTCGCGGGCTGGCTGGCCGACCGGGGCGTGCGGGCCACCCGCCTGTCGGCCGCCGGGTCCGGCCGGGCCCGGCTGGAGGGAGCGCTGAGCGACGGCACCCCGATCCGCGTTCACCTGTCAGGCCGGGACACCCGCGGCTCCGGGCTGCTCCGACAGCTGTGGGGGCTGGTCCGGCTGCGGCGCTCGGTTGCCGGACGGGTCACGCTCGGTAGCCGCGCCGCGGTCGAGCAGCTCGCTTTGACCTGCTGCCTGGCCCAGCAGGCCAGCGTGCCCTGCCCAGCGGTCCTGCTGTTCGGCGAGATGCGCGACGAGACGCTGGTCCTCGTCACCAGTGTGCCGGCCGGGCCGGACGGCGCGGCCGGGCCGGGCAGCCTGGCCGGAGGGACATCACTGTTCGCGTCGCTGCGCCGCCTGCACGACGCTGGCGTCGCCCACCGTGACGTGCGGCCGGGCAGCGTGTTCACGTCAGGGGACCAGGCAGGGTTCTGCTCGCTGGAGGCGGCCGAGCCCGCCGCCAGCGAGCTGACCCGCCGTCTCGACCTGGTCCAGGCACTGGCGACGCTGGCCAAGACCACCGGCCCGGCTGACGCCGTCACGGCGCTGCGCGCCGGGTACGGGCCGGTCGACGAGGCGGCCGTCGCGTCCGTCGTGCAGCCGCTCGCCCTGGCGCCCTGGGGCTGGGCGGCCATGCGGGCCGCCGGCGGTTCGCTGAGCGAGGTCAGGCACGAGCTGCTCGGCGGCCATGACGTCGCGCCGGCGGTCCGGCTTGAGCGGTTCCGCTTGCGGACGGTGGCCACCGCGGTCGCCCTCACCGTCGCCGCCTACCTGCTCATCGCCGAGGTTTCCGGCGTGGACGTCGGCGCCACGCTGAACCAGGCCAGCCCGGCCTGGACCGCCGTCGCGGTGGCCGGAGCGGCGGTGACCTTCCTGGGGGCGGCCATCAGCGTCGCGGCGTTCGTTCCCAGGCGGCTGTCCATCTGGCGCGGCTTCTTCGTCCAGCTGTCCAGCGCGTTCATCGGCGTCGCCATGCCCCCGACCGTGGGCCACGTGGCCATCAACGCCCGCTACCTGCACCGCCAGCAGGTGGACGAGGGCGCCATCACCGCCGCGGTCACCATGTCGCAGCTGGTGAACATCGTCGTGACGATGCTGCTGCTGATCGTGTCCGGCGTGCTCACCGGCTCGGGATTCAGCCGCCTCAAGATCGTGCCGGACAGCCACGTGCTCATCGGGCTCAGCGTCATCGTCGCCGTCATCGTCGTCGTGGTGTCCGTACCGCATAGCCGCGCCATGCTGGCCGGAACCGTGCTGCCGCACCTGCGCGCGGTGTGGCCCCGCCTGCTCGACGCCGTCTCCCACCGGATCCGGCTTTCCGTCAGCGTCGGCGCGAACCTGCTGCTTACCGCCGCGTACGTGGCCGCGCTCGTCGCGGCGCTGCGGTCAGTAGGCGCCCATCCGCCCATCCTGGCCGCCGCCGCCGTCTTCCTGGCAGGCAACGCGGTGGGATCGGCCCTGCCGACACCGGGCGGGATCGGCGGGGTGGAGGCGGTACTGGCTGCCGGGCTGACGGCCGTCGGCATCCCGGCTGTCCAGGCGATCCCCGCGGTACTCATCTTCCGGCTGGCGACGTTCTGGCTCCCTATCCCGGCCGGCTGGGTCTCCTACGTGGTACTTCAGCGCCGCGGCATCTTGTAGCCGCGCGTGGCCCGGCCGTGGCGTCAACCGGCCGTAGCGTCAACCGGCCGTAGCGTCAACCGGCCGTAGCGCCAACCGGCCGCCGAGCAGCCGGTGCCCGTTAGCCGAGCTGCTGGAGCAGCCCGGCAAGGTCCACTAGCAGGCCGGATGACAGCATGCCGCTTCTTGCTGTTATCTCTTGACTGCCGGCCCGGCAGGACAATGATCCTGAAGGGTTGTGGTGTTATGAAGCCTTGTAGGCGCTATCGCACCAAAAAGGCTACATGATCATGCTCTGATCGCTGGGGAGAGCGACAAGAATACCTCTCCCGTCACAGGGCTCCCTCCTGCACCAGCATCGCTTCCCTCTGCACCGGCATGGCGTCGGCCTGCCGAGCCGGAGGACCAGAGGGCGCGGGTCAGCGGGGGACCTCGGCGCGGTCGGCGGCCCAGAGCGTGTGGTAGCTGCCCTCGGCGTCGGTGCGGCGGTAGGTGTGCGCGCCGAAGTAGTCGCGCAGGCCCTGCACGAGCGCCGCGGGCAGCCGCTCCGCGCGCAGCGCGTCGTAGTACGCGAGCGCGGCGGAGAACCCGGGCACCGGGATCCCGTTGTTGACCGCGGCCGCGATCACCTCGCGCCAGCCGTCCTGCGCGTCGGTGACCTCCTTCGCGAAGTCCGGGTCGGCGAGCAGCGTCGGCAGCTGCCGGTTAGCCGCGTAGGCGGCGCGGATCCGGTCGAGGAACGCGGCGCGGATGATGCAGCCGCCGCGCCAGATGACCGCCGTCTTGCCGAGGTCGATGTCCCAGCCGTACTCCTCGCTGCCCGCGGCGATCATGTTCCAGCCCTGGGCGTAGGAGACGACCTTGGACGCGTACAGCGCCTGCTCGACCTGGTCGGCGAACGCGTCCGGGTCGGCGACCGCCTCGCGGCCGGGCCCGGCCAGCCCGCGGGCGGCGGCGCGCAGGCCGGTGTGCCCGGACAGCGACCGGGCGAAGGTCGCCTCGGCGATCCCGTCAACGGGCACGCCCAGGTCCAGGGCGACCTGCACCGTCCAGCGGCCCGTCCCCTTCTGCTCGGCCTGGTCAAGCACGATGTCGACGAAGGGCCGGCCCGTCTTCGGGTCGGTGTGGGCGAGCACCTCGGCCGTGATCTCGATGAGGTAGGAGTCGAGGCGGCCGGTGTTCCAGGTACGGAAGATCTCCGCGATCTGGGCGGGCTCGTACCCGCCGGCGTACCGGAGCAGGTCATGGGCCTCGGCGATGAGCTGCATGTCGGCGTACTCGATGCCGTTGTGCACCATCTTCACGAAGTGGCCGGCGCCGTCCGGTCCCACGTGCGTCGTGCACGGCACGCCGTCCACCTTCGCCGCGATGGCCTCGAGCATGGGGCCGAGGGCCTGCCACGACTCGGCCGACCCGCCCGGCATGATCGACGGGCCGTTCAGCGCCCCCTCCTCACCGCCGGACACGCCCATGCCCACGAAGTGGATCCCCGCCTCCCGCAGCGCCGCCTCACGCCGGCGGGTGTCGGCGAAGTGGGCGTTGCCGCCGTCAATGATCATGTCCCCGCGCTCAAGGAGCGGGGCGAACTCCTCGATCACGGCGTCGGTCGCCGCGCCGGCGTTCACCATGATGACCAGGCGGCGCGGGCGCTCCAGGCTCGCGACGAACTCCTCGGCGGTGCGCGCGGGGACGAAGGTGCCCTCGTGGCCGAACTCGTCCATGATCGCGTCGGTCCTGGCCGTCGTCCGGTTGTGCAGGGCGGTCGCGTACCCGTGCCGGGCGAAGTTGCGGGCAAGGTTGCGGCCCATCACGCCAAGTCCGGTCACGCCGATCTGCGCTGTCGCCTGGGCGGGCATATCGTCCTCGTCTCCCTCGCTCTGGGGGGGTTGTCGCGTGCCTATTCGATCACGCCGCCGGGCCGGCCGGCGGGCCGGCCCGGCAGATGCCTGGTCACGCCCCTGGCCGCGTTCCCTCTGGCTGATCCTTCGCCAGCAGCGCCACGTCGGAGACCGGGCCGAGGTGACGGAGCTTGTCGGGGTTGACCACCGACCGGATCGCCTGCACCATGCCGTCGGCGATGTCCAGCTCGAACACGTTGATCACCCGCCCCTGCGCGTCGTAGGAGACCGCGCCCGGCCGGCCGTTGACCCAGGCGAGCCTGGCGTAGGCGCCGATCACCCTGGCGCGCCGGAACAGGCCGCCCACCAGCCGGACCACCCGCTGCCGCCCGACCATGGGCTGGCCGATCGCCTGCGCCTTGCCGCCGCCGTCGCCGTGGAACACCACGTCCGGGGCGAGCATGCCGAGCAGCGCGTCCATGTCGCCGCCCGCGGCGGCCTCGAAGAACCGGCGGGCCAGTTCCTCGCCCTCCGCCCGCCGGGCCGTGCGGGGCACGCCGTCGCGGTCCGGGGCGCCGGCGGCGATGCGCTGCCTCGCGCGGGCGAAAATCTGCCGGCAGTTCACCTCGGTCTTGCCGGTGATCCGGGCCACGGCCGGGTAGTCGTAGCCGAACACCTCGCGCAGCATGAACACCGCGCGCTCCACCGGGGACAGCGCCTCGAGCAGCACCAGGAAAGCCATGGACAGCGAGTCGGCGAGCTCGGCGTGCTCGGCGGGACCCGGGTCGCCGGCCGGCACGACGACCGGCTCGGGCAGCCAGTCCCCCACGTACGTCTCCCGGCGAACCCGGGCGGAGCTCAGGTAGTTGATGCCGAGCCGGGTCACCGCCGTCGTCAGGTACGCCTTGAGGTCGGCGATCACGGTCCCCGCCTGGCGCGCCCGCGTCAGGCCGAGGAACGCGTCCTGCACGATGTCCTCGGCGTCGCCCACCGACCCGGTCATCCCGTAGGCGATGGAGAACAGCAGCGGCCGGAACTGCCCGGCCGCTGCTGCCTCGTCCGCTGCCCCGGTCACGCGGTCACCCGCTGACCCAGTCACGGAATCCCTCCCGCCAGCTCGCGAACCGCGGCTCCCAGCCGAGCTCCTTGACCGCCTTGGCGTTCGATGACCCGCGCGCGCTGGTCATCCAGGTGACGATGAACTCGCCGGCGAGCAGCCGGCCGGCCCAGGCGGGCACGCGCAACGGCGCCTTGGCGCCCGCGACCCCGGCCAGGTACGGTAGCCACTCCGCGACGGGCGCCGGGTCACTGTCCACCACGTTGTACAGGCCTGGGGCGCCGCGGCCGACCGCGGCGGCCGTCGCGGACGCGGCGTCGGCGACGTGGATGAACGACCAGACCCCGGTCCCGCCGCCGACCACGGGCAGCTGCCGCTTCCGCACGACCTCGAGCATGGCATCGGAGGCACCCGGGCCGTAGAAGCTCCCGTAGCGCAGCACGATCCCCTCGGGCACCGCGCGCGGCACGGCCTCCTCCACGTGCCTGATCGCGGCGATGGTCCGCACCGACGACGGGACCGGACGCGGGTCGAGCGGGTCGTCTTCCGTCTTGACCGGGCCGCCGGAGCGCTCGTTGGGCCAGCCGGTGAAGCTCTGCGCGATGACCCGCCTGGTGCCCGCCGCGGCGGCGGCCGCGAGCAGGTTGTCGGTGCCCGTGGTGCGCAGCTCGTTGGTGGCGGCGAAATCCTGGTCGAGATGGCGGGGTGTCCGCATGGCCGCGAGCGCGGTCATCTGGTGGATGATCACGTCCGGCGCGGCGGCCCGCACCGCCGCGATGACCGCCTCGCGGTCAAGCCCGTCGAGGACGACGGGCTCCGCGCCCGCCGCGCGCAGCCGCGCGACCTTGCCAGGCGACCTGGTGGCCGCGGTGACCTGGTGGCCTGCCGCGACGAGCTCAGGTACGAGGTGCTGGCCCACCGCTCCGGTCGCTCCGGTGACGAAGACTCGCATGATCTTTCCCTCCGCGTGATGCTTTTCCCTCCAAGACAAGGCACCACAGGAAGCTGTGACATGGCCGCGCTCAGGACAGCTGGTCGCCGTGGATGAGGGCCGAGGCGGACTCAACCCAGGGGGCGGGCGTGACTTCCGAGCCGCCGGGGACATGGCGGTTGAAGGCACGCCTGGCCAGCGCCATCAGGGTGAGCAGGGAGTGCTCGCGGGCGGCGAAGGCGTTGAAGCCGAGCACGCCGCGGTCGGCCTTGGCGCAGGCCAGGGCCAGCTCGGTAGCGGCCAGCTGGTAGTCGGACATCGCGGCGGCGGCGGGGTGGCCGCCGGCGGCGCGGGCCCAGCGGCGGGCGACGCCGCGCGTGCGCAGCGAGGCGAGCATCGCCACGTCGTCGGCGGTGACCAGGCCGGTGCGCTGGTAGGCGGGCAGGTAACGGCGGATGAGCCCGATGACCCGGCGGCGGTCGGCGACCAGGATGACGACCAGCACGATGAGCGCGCACGACATGATGAGGTACCCGGTGACCAGGCCCGCCGTGCCGAACAGCGACAAACCGTTCCATATGCCGTGCAGGGTCATCGCCGCGAGCAGGCCGAGTGCCACCGCCCACTTCCCGCCGCTCCTGCGGCTCGCCGCGTAGGCGACGCCGAGGCCGGTCATCGAGGTGAAGATCGGGTGCAGGAGCGGGGACACCACGCCGCGCAGCAGGAAGGTGTAGCCGAGCAGCTCGATGCCGCCCCGTTGCGGGCTGACCAGGGCGTTGACGTAGTAGCCGACGTTCTCGATCATCGCGAAGCCCAGCCCCACCATCGCGGCGTAGATGACGCCGTCGGTCGGGCCGTCCAGCTCGCCGCGGCGTCGCCACAGCAGGCCGATGAGGACCGCGCCCTTGAGCGTCTCCTCGACGACGGGCGCGCCGAACGTGGCCGACACGTACTCGCCGGCGGACGCGCCGAGCCGCGGCATCGTCACGTACTCGAGGTTGGCGGTGTTCACGATGAGCGCGGTCAGCGCGGCGATCCCCGCCCCCCAGCCGAACGCGAACGCCAGGTTGGCGCGCGGCTCCGGTTCCAGCCGGTCCATCCACAGCACGATCATGACGAGCAGCGGCACCGGGAGCAGCGCGAGCGGCAGCGCGAGCGCGAACGGCGCGGCCCCGTCGCCCGCCGCGAACGACTGCGCCGCGTCGATGCCGAGCGCCACGATAGCGCAGGCCACGGTGACCGCGATGCCCACGATGAAGCCCACCGGCGTCCGGCCGGCCGGGCGCCCCGCGAGGACCGCCCGGGGACTGAACGGCTCCCCCGCGGCAGGCGGCGGGCTTGACTCGTTCACGGTGAGAAGCTTACGCCGTGGTGCTCCCGCCCGGGCGCCGGAGTGTCCTGATTGGTCTAGACCGGGCTAGTTGTCTGGTCTAGACCAGCTTTCTGGTGAACCCTACGGAAACGGTCCGCCCCGAACGTTACCGCGCTTACCCGCCGGGATACGCTTTGCCTGTGGCATGGTGGCGGGGCTTCACCCTGCCCGCGTTCCGCCGCGCACGCCAGCTCATTCCGCCAGTCGCGGCGGACGCCAGAGCAGGACGCCAGAGCAGGACGCCAGAGAAGTTCGCAGAAGGGATCCGTGACGTACAGGTGAGCAACCACGCCCTTGACTGGACCCCCGCCGATAAGCGGGCCGTTGACCTGGTGCGCGTCCTGGCGATGGACTCGGTACAGAAGGTTGGCAACGGGCACCCGGGCACCGCGATGTCCCTCGCCCCCGCCGCTTACCTGCTGTTCCAGCGGGTGCTGCGGCACGACCCGGCGGACCCGAAGTGGCCAGGCCGGGACCGGTTCGTGCTGTCCTGCGGCCACTCCTCGCTGACCCTCTACATCCAGCTGTACCTGTCCGGCTACGGTGTCTCGCTTGACGACCTGAAGGCGTTCCGCACCTGGGGGTCGATCACCCCCGGCCACCCCGAGCACGGGCTGACCCCCGGCGTCGAGACCACCACCGGGCCACTCGGCCAGGGCCTCGGCAACGCCGTCGGCATGGCGATGGCCGCGCGCCGCGAGCGGGGCTTGCTCGACCCCGAGGCCGCGCCCGGCACCTCGCCGTTCGACCACTTCGTCTACGCGATCGCCTCCGACGGCGACATCGAAGAGGGCGTCACCCACGAGGCGTCCGCGATCGCCGCGGTCCAGGAGCTCGGCAACCTGGTCGTCATCTACGACGACAACCACATCTCGATCGAGGACGACACGGTAGTCGCCAAGTCTGAGGACGTCGGCGCCCGTTACGCGGCCTACGGCTGGCACGTGCAGCACGTCTCCTGGGTGACGATGAGCGGCTACGAGGAGAACGCCCAGGCGCTGTACGACGCGATCGAGGCCGCCAAGGCCGTCACCGGCAAGCCGTCGTTCATCGTGCTGCGCACGATCATCGGCTGGCCCGCGCCGAACAAGCAGAACACCGGCGCCGCGCACGGCTCCGCGCTCGGCGACGCCGAGGTCGCGGCGACCAAGCAGATCCTCGGCTTCGACCCGGCCGTCGCCTTCCCCATCGAGGAGGAGGCGCTCAACCGCGCCCGTGAGGTGGCCGCCCGGGGCAAGGCACTGCACGCGGAGTGGGACTCGCAGTTCGCGGAGTGGGAGAAGGAGAATCCCGAACGAGGGGCGCTCTTCGCCCGGCTCTCGCGCCGCGAGCTCCCGGAAGGCTGGGAAGCCGCCCTGCCGGAGTTCCCCGCCGACGCCAAGGGCATCGCCACCAGGAAGGCGTCGGGCGAAGTGCTGAGCGCGCTCGCCCCGGTGCTGCCGGAGCTGTGGGGCGGCTCGGCCGACCTCGCCGAGTCCAACCTCACGACGATGAAAGGCGAGCCGTCCTTCCTCCCGGCGAGCCGGCAGTCCAAGATGTGGCCGGGCAACCCCTACGGGCGGACGCTGCACTTCGGCATCCGCGAGCACGGCATGGGCGCCATCCTGAACGGCATCGTCCTTTCCGGCCTCACCCGTCCTTACGGCGGCACGTTCCTGCAGTTCAGCGACTACATGCGCGGCGCCGTGCGGCTGGCCGCGCTGATGGAGCAGCCGGTCACGTTCGTCTGGACGCACGACTCCATCGGTCTCGGCGAGGACGGCCCGACGCACCAGCCCGTCGAGCACCTGTGGTCGCTGCGGAACATCCCCGGCCTCGACGTGGTCCGCCCCGGCGACGCGAATGAAACGGCCGTCGCGTGGAAGACGATCATCGAGAAGACCGACCGCCCGGCGGGCCTGTGCCTGTCGCGGCAGAACATGCCGACGTTCGACCGGACCGAGTTCGCCCCGGCCGCCGGCGTGGCCCGCGGCGCGTACGTGCTCGCCGACGGATCTGACGTGATCATTATCGGCACCGGCTCGGAGGTCCAGATCGCCGTCGCGGCGCGTAACCTGCTCGCGGCCGAGGGCATCTCGGCGCGGGTGGTGTCGATGCCCTCGGTGGAATGGTTCAGGGAGCAGGACGCTTCGTATCAGGAGGAGGTGCTTCCGGCGGCGATGCGGGCACGGGTCTCGGTCGAGGCCGGCATCACTCCCCCGTGGCGGATCTTCGTGGGCGACGCCGGGGAGTCGGTCGGCATCGATCACTACGGCGCGTCCGCCGCCGAGGCCGTGCTCTACAAGGAGTTCGGGATCACCGCCGAGGCGGTCGCGACCGCCGCGAAGGCGTCCATCGCCAAGGCAAAGAGCTGAGCGCGGCGCAGTGTAAGAAGCACACGCCGGCGGAACAAAAAGCTGAAGACGGAAGGAACGCGGGCAAATGTCTGACGTACTCCAGGAACTCACCCAGGCCGGCGTGTCGGTCTGGCTCGATGACATCAGCCGGGAGCGGCTGCGCAGCGGCAACCTGGAGTCCCTGGTCAGGGACTTCCACGTGCGCGGCGTGACGTCTAACCCGACCATCTTCGCCAACGCGCTCGCCAAGGGCGACGCGTACGACGAGCAGATCAAGGACCTGGCGATCCGCGGCGTCACCGTCGAGGAGGCGTCCCGGATGATCACCACCCGCGACATCCGCTGGGGCGCCGACGTGCTCCGCGGCGTCTACGACGCATCCGGCGGCGTCGACGGGCGGGTGTCGATCGAGGTCGACCCGCGGCTCGCCAACGACACGGACAAGACCACCGCCGAGGCCAAGCAGCTGTGGTGGCTGGTGGACCGGCCGAACATCTTCATCAAGATCCCGGCGACCCCCGCCGGCATCCCGGCGATCACCGCCACGCTCGCCGAGGGCATCTCGGTCAACGTGACGCTGATCTTCGCCCTGGAGCGGTACGGCGAGGTCATCGACGCCTACATGGCCGGCCTCGAGCAGGCCGCCGCGAACGGGCACGACATCTCGACGATCGCGTCGGTGGCGTCGTTCTTCGTGTCCCGGGTGGACACCGAGGTCGACAAGCGGCTGAACGCCATCGGCACGCCGGAGGCGGCGGCGCTCAAGAGCAAGGCGGCGATCGCCAACGCCCGGCTCGCCTACGAGCTGTACGAGCAGAAGCTGGACACCGACCGGTGGCGCGCGCTCGCCGCCAAGGGCGCCAAGGTGCAGCGGCCGCTGTGGGCGTCCACCTCCACCAAGGACCCGTCGCTGCCGGACACCCTGTACGTGGTCGAGCTGGTGACCGCCGACACCGTGAACACGATGCCGGAGGCGACGCTGCACGCTACCGCCGACCACGGCGTGCTGCGCGGCGACACCGTGCACGGCACGTACGACGAGTCGCGGGCGCTGTTCGCCTCGCTCGAGGAGCTCGGCGTGCACTACGACGACGTCGTCCAGGTCCTTGAGGACGAGGGCGTCGCCAAGTTCGAGGCCTCGTGGGGCGAGATGCTCGCCACCATCAAGAACGAGCTCAGCCTGAACTCCTAGCCAGTCAGGACCCACAGGAGGTTCCGATCATGGAAAAGCCGACCGCCGGCGCCCGGGGACCGGCGCCGGCGAACCCGGGGGTGATCGCGACCTCGGGCGACCCTGTCAACCCGCTGCGCGACCCGCGAGACCGCCGGATCCCGCGGGTCGCCGGCCCGTGCGTCATGGTGATGTTCGGTGTCACCGGGGACCTGGCGCGCAAGAAGCTGATGCCGGCCCTGTACGACCTGGCCAACCGCGGCCTGCTGCCGCCCGGCTTCTCCCTGGTCGGCTTCGCCCGCCGGGACTGGGAGCACGAGGACTTCGCGCAGATCACGGAGCAGGCCGTCAAGGAGCACGCGCGCACCCCGTTCCGGGACACGGTCTGGCGGCAGCTGCAGGAAGGGGTGCGGTTCGTACCCGGCGAGTTCACCGACGACGCCGCGTTCGACCAGCTCGCCGACTGCATCCGCAAGCTCGATGCCGAGCGCGGCACCGGCGGGAACTACGCGTTCTACCTGTCCATCCCGCCTAAGTTCTTCTCCACCGTGGTGGAGCAGCTCAAGCGGTCCGGGCTGTCGGACCCGGGCCCGGCCGGCCCTGGGTGGGGCAACACGGGCGGGCGCAAGCCGTGGCGGCGGGTGGTGATCGAGAAGCCGTTCGGCCGCGACCTGGAGACGGCGAAGGAGCTCAACGCCATCGTCGACGCGGTCTTCCCGGCCGAGTCGGTGTTCCGCATCGACCACTACCTGGGCAAGGAGACCGTACAGAACATCCTGGCGATGCGCTTCGCCAACACCCTGTACGAGCCGATCTGGAACCGCTCCTACGTGGACCACGTGCAGATCACCATGTCGGAGGACATCGGGATCGGCGGCCGGGCCGGCTACTACGACGGGATCGGCGCCGCGCGCGACGTCATCCAGAACCACCTGCTCCAGCTGCTCGCGCTGACCGCGATGGAGGAGCCGGTGTCGTTCGACGCCGACTCGCTGCGCCAGGAGAAGGAGAAGGTCCTGTCCGCCGTCCGGCTGCCCGCCGACCTCGCCCAGGGCACCGCGCGCGGCCAGTACACGGCCGGCTGGCAGGGCGGGCGTCAGGTGGCCGGCTTCCTTGAGGAGGACGGCATCCCCGCCGACTCGCGGACCGAGACCTACGCCGCGGTCCGGCTGTCGGTCGACACCAGGCGGTGGGCGGGCGTCCCGTTCTACCTGCGCACCGGCAAGCGGCTCACCCGGCGGATGACGGAGATCGCGCTGCTGTTCCAGCGGGCGCCGCACCTGCCGTTCGCCGCCACCGACACCAAGGAACTCGGGCAGAACGCCCTGGTGATCCGGGTGCAGCCGGACGAGGGCGTCACGCTGCGGTTCGGCTCCAAGGTGCCGGGCTCCCTCATGGAGGTCCGCGACGTGAACATGGACTTCGCCTACGGCGAGTCGTTCACCGAGTCCTCGCCCGAGGCCTACGAGCGGCTCATCCTCGACGTGCTGATCGGCGACCCGCCGCTGTTCCCCCGCCAGGAGGAGGTCGAGCTCTCCTGGCGCATCCTCGACCCGATCGAGCAGTTCTGGGCCGAGAACACCAAGCCGGACCAGTACGTGTCGGGTACGGCCGGGCCCGCGTCGGCGGACGCGCTGATGGCGCGCGATCGCCGCGCCTGGCGGAGGTTGTAGGAGACGTCATGACCATTGACCTGACCGACACCACCACCGGCGCCATCGACCACGCGCTGACCGAGGCGCGGCGGCGGCTCGGCGGCATGACGCTGGGCATGGTGCTCACCCTCATCATCGTGACCGACGAGGCGGCGCAGTACGACGCGATCCGTGCGGCCAACCAGGCGGCCAGGGAGCACCCGTGCCGCATCCTCGCCATCATCAGCCGCCGGCCGAAGGCCGACTCCCGGCTCGACGCGGAGATCCGGGTCGGCGAGGCCTCGCCGGGCGAGACGATCGTGCTGCGCATGTACGGCCCGCTCGGCCAGCACGCCGACTCGGTCGTCGCGCCGCTGCTCGTGCCCGACGTGCCCGTGGTGACCTGGTGGCCGGACGAGGCGCCGGAGATCCCCGGCAAGCACCCGCTCGGCGCGCTCGCCCAGCGGCGGGTCACCGACTCGGCGGCCGCCGAGTCGCCGCGCGACGCCCTCGCCACCCTCGCGTCGGCCTACCAGCCGGGCGACACCGACTTCGGCTGGACCAGGGCCACCCCGTGGCGCTCGCTGATCGCCGCCACGCTCGACCAGCCGCACCCGCCGATCACCGCGGGCGAGATCGCCGCCGAGGCAGACAACCCGACCGCGGACCTCATCGCGGCCTGGCTCTCGCTGCGGCTCGGCGTCCCGGTCTCCCGGGTCACCTCGGGCGGCCCTGGCATCACCGGCGCCATGTTCAGCACGCCGGACGGCGACATCAGCATCACCCGCTTTGACGGGCGCACCGCGACGCTGTCCTGGCCCGAGCGGGTCGACCGGATGGTCGCCCTGCACCGCCGGGACACGGCGGAGCTGCTCGCCGAGGAACTGCGCCGCCTCGACCCGGACGAGGTCTACGGTGAGACGCTGGCCCGCGTCGACGTGCCGGCCCCGGCCGGGCAGCCCGCGGCACCGGCCGAGGGCACCGCAGCCGGGCAGCCCGCGGCACCGGCCGAGGGCACCGCAGAGGAGACCGCGGGGGACGCGCGGTGAGCGACCCCGAGGTCTTCGTCCACGCGAGCGGCGACCTGCTCGCGAGCGCCGCCGCCGCGCGCGCGGTGACCAGCCTCGCCGACGCGATCGCCGCCCACGGGCGCGCGCACCTCGTGCTGACCGGCGGCGGCATCGGCACCAAGGTCATGGCGGCGATCGCCGGCTCGCCCGCGCGGGACGCGGTCGACTGGCGGCGGGTCGACTTCTGGTGGGGCGACGAGCGGTTCGAGGTCACCGGGGACCCGGAACGGAACGAGACGGGCGCCCGGTCGGCGCTGCTCGACCACCTCGGCCTGGACCCGTCCCGGGTGCACGTGATCCCGGGCCCGGACGGTCCCGACGGTGACGACCCGGACGCGGCCGCCGCGCGGTACGCCGCCGAGCTGGCCGCCGCGGCGAGCGATACCGGCGGCGGGGGGAGCGTCCCGGCCTTCGACGTGCTGATGCTCGGCATCGGCCCGGAGGGGCACGTCGCCTCGATCTTCCCCGATTCCCCGGCGGCGCACGCCGGCGGCTCGGTCGTCGCGGTCCGCAACTCCCCCAAGCCGCCGCCCACCCGGATCTCGCTCACCTTCAGCGCGCTGCAGGCGGCTCGTGAGGTGTGGGTCCTCGCCGCCGGGGCGGAGAAGGCCGAGGCGGTCGCCACGGCGCTGTCCGGTGTCAGCCAGGACAAGCTGCCCGCGGCCGGCGCCCGCGGGCGCAGCCGCACGCTGTTCCTGCTCGACGAGGCGGCGGCGTCGAAGCTGCCCGCCTAGCGCGGGCTAGCTGTTTACCGGTGAGCTTCCCCGGTTGACGATCTGCGGGCTATCCGATCGTCATCATGGTGCAGCTGCCGCGACCGGCGCGACACTGGCAATGGGAGGCGACGACGATGCGTTACGCACTGCTGATGCACTACCGGGAGCCCGGCGAGGGAGAGATCAGCCAGGAGGCGATCGAGGAGGCCAGGGAGGCGTTCGGTGCCTACGGCCGGGCGCTGGCGTCGGCCGGGGTCCTCCTGTCAGCCGACGTGCTCCAGCCGACCACCGCGACCACGACCGTGACCTGCAGGGACGGCGGGCTGCGGGTGCAAGACGGGCCGTTCGCGGAGACGAAGGAGGCGCTGGCCGGGATCTTCGTGCTCGAGGTGCCCGACCTGGACGCGGCCATCGGCTGGGCCGAGAAGTGCCCTGGCGCGCAATGGGGCGTGATCGAGGTGCGCCCGACCGCCACGGCCTTCGTCGACGGCGCGTGGACACGCTGACGTCAGGCAGCGGGCGCGAGGCCGGCCCGGGTGAAGGTGCGCCCGGGCCGGCGGCCCGCTCCGCTTGTGTGGCGGCACGAGACAGCTACGGCCGCCTGCTCGCCCTGCTCGCCGCCTCAACCGGTGATCTCGCCGCGGCGGAGGACGCGCTCGCCGACGCGTTCGAGCGGGCCCTGCGGACATGGCCGTCGCAGGGGGTGCCTGCCAGCCCCGACGCGTGGCTGCTGACCGTCGCCCGCAACCGGCTGCGGGATGAGTGGAAGTCCGCGCGAGCGCAGCGGACGGTCCCGCTCGATGCCGCCCCGGACGCGCTGGCGCCCTTCGACGACGTTGACCTTGACGCGATCCCCGACCGGCGGCTCGAGCTGATGCTCGTGTGCGCGCACCCGGCGATCGACCGGGCGGTGCGCACGCCGCTCATGCTCAACACGGTGCTCGGCTTCACCGCTGAGCAGGTCGGGCGCGCCTTCTCGGTGCCGCCGTCGACGATGGCGACGCGCCTCGTCCGGGCGAAGAAGCGCATCAAGGCGGCCGGCATTCCCTTCCGCGTTCCGGACCGGGCGGATCTCCCGGCGCGGATGTCCTCGGTGCTTGAGGCGGTCTACGGTGCCTATGTCATCGACTGGGCGACCGGGCCGCAAGCGCGCCAGCTGCCCTCGGAGGCGCTGCACCTCGCCGAAGTGCTCACCACGCTCGTGCCCGGCGATCCCGAGGTCCGGGGGCTCGCCGCCCTGATCGAGCTCTCGGCGGCACGCGCGCCGGCGCGGGCTGGCGCGGGCGGGCGTTTCGTCCCGCTCGCCGAGCAGGATCCCTCGTTGTGGGACCAGCGCCTGATCCGCCGGGCCCACGAGCACCTGCGAGCCGCGCACGCGCGGGGACAGCTGGGGCGCTTCCAGCTCGAGGCCGCGATCCAGGCCGTGCACTGCGCAAGGAACCACGGGTCCGGGAACCACGGGTCCGGGAACCACGGGGCGGGAAACGACGGGACGGACTGGCCGACGCTGCTTACCCTGCACCGCGCCTTGCACGCGGTCGCGCCCTCACTGGGCAGCGGCGTCGCCCTCGCCGCCGTCACCGCCGAGGTCGACGGGCCCGCGGCGGGACTGGCCGTACTCGACGCGGTGGTCGCCGAGGCCGGCCAGCTGGCCCGCCTCTTCCAGCCGGCGAGAGCCGTGCGTGCCCACCTGCTGGACCGGCTCGGACGGAAACGAGAGGCCGCCGCGGCTTATGAAAGCGCGATCAGCGTGACCCATGACGCCGCCGAACGCCAGTACCTGGAACGCCGCCGGGAGCTAGCGCTTGCGGAAGCCTGACATGCTCACGGCGAGCAGGAAGACCACGGCGACCACGAACAGCGCCGGGAAGACAGAGGCGCCGTGCGCCACCAGCAGGGTCCAGATCAGCACCGGCACGAAGATGCCGACCGGCCGGCGCGGGCGCTCCGGCGCCGCGGGCGGCCCGTTCGGGCGGGGCTCAGCCACCGGATCGTCCTGCTCCCGCCAGGGCGGGTAGGGCGGGGGCGCGGTAGGCGCGGGAAGCTGACGGCCGGGCATGTCGGCGCCGAGCACCGGCTGGAGCGGCAGGTCGACGGTGAGCTCCCGCAGCTGGCCCCAGGTCCTGCTCATGTAGGCAGCCGACATGCGCTCGTCGAACTCGTCCCGGGTGAGGCGGCCCTCCGTATACGCCTCCCGCAGCGCGTCCACCACGACATCCCGGTCAGCGTCTGAGGCGCGAATGGGGTCATCGGTGGCCATGAGCAGATCTTCCCCTCGGGAGGCAGACCTCTACCATGCTACAGCGCCGGCCCCTGCCGCTCTCATCCCGGTGCTTACCGGTCAAATATGATCTGGGCCATGTCCCCGCCCCCCGTGACCGGGAGCCATTTCATTGTCTGCGGCGATAATCCGCTCGCCTACCGTCTCGCCAGGGAACTCACCGACCGCTACGGCCAGTACGTCGTCGTGCTGCTCTCCGACAAGCTCAAGAACCACGGGCCGCAGATCGCGGCGCTGCCAGGCGTCATCGTCCGCGAGCACGCGGCGCTGAGCAGCGAGGCGCTCGCGGACGCGGGGGTGGCGACGGCCCGCGCCATGGCCCTGGTCGGCCCCGATGACCTCGCCAACTTCCATGGCGCGCTGCGCGCTCAGGAACTCAGCCCCGAGTTGCGGCTGGTGGTCGCCGCCCACAACAGGCGGCTCGGCGATCACCTCGCGGGTTTCTTCCGCGACTGCACGGTGCTGTCGCGCAGCCAGCTCGCCGCGCCGGCCCTGGTGGCCGCGGCGATCGGCCAGGTCGCGCCGAGCCACGTCCGGCTGTCGGGCCGCACCCTGTACGTGGCGCGGCGCGATGACACCCCGCCCGGCCGGGTGCTGTGCGGGCTCGCGGTTCCCGACGACACCGCCGACAGCACCCAGCTCATCGCTCCCGAGCAGCTCGACGGCCACACCGGGCTGGTGCTCGCCGTGGCCGACGGCACGCCGCGCGATCCACTGGCACGCCGGCACCATCCGCTGCGCGGCGCGCTCCGGATGGGCAGGCGGCTGCTGTGGAACAAGTTCGGCGTCACCTTCTGCGTCGTGCTTGCCCTCGCGCTGGCCGGCTTCCTCCTGCTCGCCGTGGCGGGGCATGCCGGCGGCGACGTGCTCTACCTGGGCGTCATGGACATGACCGGGTCGGCGTTCACCAGCCCGGCGGACGCCGGCCCGGAGAAGGTCGCCCAGGTGCTGCTCACCGTCGACGGGATGGCCCTGCTGCCCCTGGCCACGGCGATCATCGTCGGCGCCCGGCTGACCGGCACGATCCGCGGCGAGCCGCGGCCGCGCGGGGGGCACGTCATCGTGGTGGGCGGCGGCGAGATCGGCACCCGGGTAGCGGGCGGGCTGCACGACCTCGGCTTCGACGTCGCTCTTGTCGACCAGGACGCGAAGGCGCGCGGCGTCGCGTTCGCCCGCAACCTGGGCATGCCCGTGGTGATCGGCGACGCCCCGAGCGAGCGCACGCTGCGCCGGGCGGGCCTGGACAGCGCGATCGCGCTGGTCTGCGCCACCAGCAGCGACGTCGCCAACCTGGAGACCGCGCTGCAGGCCAGGGCGCTGCGCGGGGATGACGTGCGCATCGTGCTCCGCCTGTTCGACGACGACCTCGCCCAGCGGGTAAGCGAGACGCTCGGCAACGTGGTCTCCCGGTCGGTCTCCTACCTGGCGGCGCCGGCGTTCGCGGTGGCGATGCTCGAGCATCAGGTGCTGCGCACCATCCCGGTCGGCAGGCACGTGCTCCTCATCGCGGATGTCAGGGTGGCGCCGGGGGCGGCCATCGTCGGCCGGCCGCTCGCCGACCTCGAGGACGACGGCCTGTCCCGGGTGCTTGCCATCGCCGAGCGCGGCACGCCGCGCTTCAGCTGGCTGCCGCGGCGCGACCACCGCCTCGTGGCAGGCGACCGGGTCATCGTGCTCGCGACGCGGGCGGGACTATCGACCTTCCTGGCCGGCAACCGGCCGGCCACCACGGCAGGGGCTCGTGACCATATTTATTTCGATAAATGATGATCTGCCAGGGGGATGACTCTATTTACCTTTTACGTGGCTGTCTTGTGATCCGGGTACAAGAACTGACCGATCACTTTGTGAACTTACATCTCAATTTTTTCAGGGATGTCCGGCTATCGCGGGAGAGTTATACCAGAGTTACGCTATGAGCGGAATGTATTCCATGCCTGGCGCCCCCTCCGCCAGGGAGCTGGTCAAGCTCGGAGGCAACATATGAGTGTCAGCGAAGACCGCGACGTAACTCCCGCAGTCCAGCCCGCGGCCGCGGCCGCGCCCGTCGCCGACCCAGGCCCGCTCGGCCTGGCGGCATTCGCCCTAACCACCTTCCTGCTGTCCGCCGTGAACGCGCGCTGGACCGCCGGGAACTCGGCCGGAACCGCCTTCCTCGGCTACGCGCTCGCCTACGGCGGCGGCGCTCAGCTGCTGGCTGGCATGTGGGAGTTCAGGAACAAGAACGTGTTCGGCGCGACCGCGTTCTCCTCCTACGGCGGCTTCTGGATCGGCCTGTTCTTCTGGATCAAGAACGCGCCGGCCGCGACCGGCCACGACCTCGGCTGGATCCTGCTCGCATTCGCTATCTTCAACACGTACATGCTGATCCTCAGCACGCAGGTCAACATGGCCGTGTTCGCCGTCTTCCTCACCCTGGAGCTCACCGAGATCATCTTGGTGATCGGGAACTTCACCAGCAGCCCCGGCTGGACGCAGTTCGGCGGCTACGTCGGCATCATCACCGCGGCGTGCGCCTGGTACACGTCGGCGGCCGGCGTGGCCAACGGCTTGAACGGAAGGCTCAGGCTCCCCGTCGGCAAGCCGTTCATGTAGGAGCCGTCTTCGCTCGTTTCAGCTGGATACGCGCACCCGTCCTCCCGCTCGCCCCGGTACCGTTAGGCCAGTCAGCCACTTCGGTTCCAGGGCGGCGGGAGGACTTGCTGTATGCGCGGGCATGACGGGGCGCGTCGCGGTGTCCAGCCCGAGCGGGGCCAGCCCGGCGGTGTCCAGCCCGGCGGACGGCGCCGCGGCGGGCCCGGTGGGGACCGCGGACGCCGCCGCCGGGGCGCACCGGCCGGGCGCCGGAGGCGAGCAGTAACTTCCCAGCTATCCGGGGCAGCCGGGCGGGGCGGGATGTCCACTACGAACTCTTTCGTCCTGACGATCTCGGGCGGCAGGTTCGCACAGGGCGAAGCAGGATGAAAGAGTTCGCTCGTTCCGGATCACCCTGGCTTCCTGGCGACCTGGAGCGTGAGGCCGGGGAGGCGCAGCACCCTGACCTTCCTCGGCGGGGCGAAGCCCGCGTCGCCGAGCCAGCCGGCCAGCTCCGCCGGGGTGTGTACCTGCGCGCCGGAGCTGAGGTAGACGAACAACGCGAGCATGTCGGCCTGGGCCTGAGCGCGGCCGCCGTGATCGGCGAAGACGTCAAGGACGGCGAGCGTTCCGCCCGGGTTGAGCGCCTTGCCTGCCCGGCGGAACAGGTCAGCGATCTGGTCGGGCCCGAGATGGTGCACCAGGTTGAAGCACAGCACCGCGTCGTAGCCGTCACCCAGGTCCGCCGCGGTTACGTCGCCCTCGCGGAACAGCACCCGGTCCGACATGCCCGCGGCGGCGATGATCTCCCGGCCGATAGCGGCGCTGCCCGGCAGGTCAAGGACCGTCGCGGTGAGCCCCGGGTGGCGGCGGCACAGGCACGCCGAGTACCAGCCGTGGCCGCCGCCGATGTCGAGCACGGCGCGCGGTCGCGGCGGCAGCGGCAGCTTCCTTGCCACCTCCGCGGCGGACAGCCTGGCCAGCTCGAGCTGGCCGGTGATGTAACGGCGCCAGTACGGGTCGTCCGGCGGCGCGCCGTGCGAGCCAGCCGTCGTCCCGGTCCGCGCGGACCGCTCCAGCCCCTCCCACCAGGGCCAGTAGTCGGCGACGCCCGCCACGTACCCGGCGACCGACAGCGGCGACGCCGGGTCGAGCCAGCGCCGTGACCGGCGGGAAAGGCCGTACCGGCCGGACCGCGCGGTGACGTGGCCCGCCGAGCGCAGGCAGTCGAGCAGCAGCCGGGTGGGTAGCGGGTCGAGGCCGAGGTCGGCGGCCACCTCGGCGGCGGTCGCCTCCCCCGCGCACAGCCGGGCGGTGATGCCGGCGCGGACGGCGGCGACCACGATCCCGGACAGCGCCATACCGCCCCACGCGTCGGCGGCGGGGGTCGGCACCACGCCGGCGCGCAGCGCAAGCCACTCCAAGGGGTTCCCGCCTCGCAACGCGAGTCTCATCTGATGGCATTCCTCTATTTGAGTATCAGAGACATCTTGTTCATCACCGATATCATGATTTTCCAGCTTTTACCGGATCTGATCTACAGTGCTAATGTCCGTCCGGTATCCGCCAGTGTGCTGGCACCCGTCATTCAGTGTGCGAGTACCACCCGAGATACCGGATGAACGGATCCGGAGAGATTTTCTTGATGTACGGGGGGCGGTTTTCTCTCTTGAATCGCGTGCAGGCACTTATTATCACCAGCCACCCAGGTCCTTCTGCCGCCATCACGGCCCTGACGACCATCCTCGCGGTGCAGGCCGCGCCGCACGGCATCGGGCCCGCGCTGACCGCGCCGGCGCTGCTGGCCGGGCAGCTGTCCGTCGGCTGGTCCAATGACGCCTGCGACGCGCGACGGGACGCCGCCGCCGGCCGGACCGATAAGCCGCTCGCGAGCGGCGACATCAGCGCGCGCGCCGTCTGGACCGCTGCCTGTACCGCCGCCGCGGCCGGGCTCGCGCTGGCGCTCGTCATCGGCCCGCTCACCGGGGCGCTCTACGTGCTCGTCGTCGCCCCGGCCTGGGCCTATAACCTGGGACTCAAATCATCGCTCTGGTCGGGGGCGATGTACGTGCTCGGGTTCGGCCCGCTGCCCGCGTACGCGGCGAGCACGCTTCCCGGGCATCCGGCGCCCCGCTGGACGGTGACCTTCGCCGCCGCGCTGCTCGGCCTTGGCGCGCATTTCGCGAACGTGCTGCCGGACCTGGCGGCGGACCGGGCGGCTGGCGTGGGCGGCCTGCCGCAGCGGGTGGCCGCGCGGTTTGGTCCGGCCACGGTAAGGGCAGTGGCACTGGCCGTGCTGCTCGCGGCGTCCGTGCTGCTGCTCATCGGCGCGACCCGGCTCTGGGTCGCCGTCCCCGGGCTGGTGGCCGCGGTGCTGCTCGCCCTGGCGTCGGCCCGCGGCACGGGCAAGGTGCCGTTCCTGGCGGCGATCGGCATCGCCGCCGTCGACGTGGTGCTGTTCGCGCTCGGCGGGGAGGCGCTGACATGATGCCCCAAGTCGTCGCGGTGCGCTCGGCACTGCCGGAGCACCGGCTGGCCCAGGCGGAGATCACCCGCGCGTTTGCCAGCCGAGGCCAGCTCGGCCCGGGCGAGTGGGCGCTCACCGAGCGGCTGCACGGGTCCGCTGAGGTCGATACCAGGCACATCGTGCTGCCCGTCAACGAGTGCGTCGAGCTGTTGGGTGCCGAGGCGGTCAACGACCGCTACATCCCCGAGGCGACGCAGCTTGGCGAGCGGGCCCTGCGGCTCGCGCTCGACGCCGCAGGCCTGTCCCCCGCCGACCTCGACCTGCTCATCGTGACATCGGTCACCGGAGTGGCGGTGCCGTCGCTCGACGCGCGGCTGATCCCGCGGCTCGGGCTGCGGCCCGACATCAGGCGGCTGCCCATCTTCGGGCTCGGCTGCGTGGCGGGCGCGGCCGCGCTCGGGCGGCTGCACGACTACCTGCTCGGCTGGCCCGGGCAGACGGCGGCGCTGCTCGCGGTCGAGCTCTGCTCGCTGAACTGGCCAAGGTCGGGAATCACCCTGGCCGACATAGTGGCAGCCGGGCTCTTCGGCGACGGCGCGGTGGCGCTTATCGCCAGCGGCAGCCAGGCCGTCGCCGCGTCCGGCGCCAAGTCCCCCGCCGGACCGCGGCTCATCGCCTCCCGCAGCGTGGTCTATCCCGACAGCGGCGACGCGCTCGGCTGGCGGCTGAGCGCGGACGGCTTCCGCATCGTGCTGACGACCGAGCTGCCCGTCGTGGTCGAGCGCGGGCTCGCCGACAGCGTCACGGGCTTCCTCGCCGAGCATGACTTGACCATCGACGATATCTCGAGCTGGATCTGCCACCCAGGAGGCCCGAAGGTGATCGACTCCGTGCAGCGCGCGCTGAAGCTGCCCGACCGCGCCGTGGCGGCCAGCCGCCGTTCTCTCGCCGAGGTCGGCAACATGTCCTCGGCCTCGGTCCTGCACATCCTGGAGATGATCAGCGATGCCGAACGGCCGCCGCCCGGCTCCTCCGGCCTGATGATCGGCCTCGGTCCCGGGGTAAGCGCCGAGCTCGTGCTGCTGCGGTGGTGAGGAGATGATCGTCTACTGGGTGCTGCTCGGCCTCATCGCCTGCGAGCGGACCGCCGAACTCGTCGTGTCGGCGCGGCACGCGACGGGGCTGCTGCGCCGCGGCGGCGTAGAGCACGGCTTCGGGCACTTCCCGGTGATGATCGCCCTCCACGTGGCGCTGATCGCCGGCTGCGTACTGGAGCCGGTGCTCGGGCACCGCACGTTCATCCCGGCACTCGGCTGGCCGATGCTGGCCGTGACGGTGGCCGCGAACGCGCTGCGCTGGTGGTGCATCACCACGCTCGGCGAGCGCTGGACAGCACGGGTGATCGTGCTGCCCGGGGAACCGCTGGTACGGACGGGGCCGTACCGCTGGTTCGCCCACCCCAACTACGTCGCGGTGATCGTCGAGGGGTTCGCGCTGCCGCTGACCGGCTCGGCGTGGATCACGGCGGCGGCGTTCACCGTGCTCAACGCGGCGCTGCTGACGACGCGGATCCGCTGCGAGGTGCGGGCCCTAGCTGGAGCTGCCGCCCCGCAGCCTGTCGCGTCGTGATCGACGTCCTGGTGGTCGGCGGCGGCCCGGTGGGCCTGGCCACCGCGATCCGCTGCGCGCAGGAGGGCCTGTCGGTGACGGTCACCGAGCCTCGCACGGCCCCCGTCGACAAGGCATGCGGCGAGGGCGTGCTGCCATCCGCGGTGCGGCGGCTCGCGGCGCTCGGCGCCGAGCCTGACGGCCACCCGATACGCGGCATCCGCTACCTCGACGCCCGCCACCGGGCCGACGCGCCGTTCCGGCACGGGGACGGGCTCGGTGTCCGCCGCACGGTGCTGCACGCCGCGCTCGCCGAGCGCGCCGCGGCGCTGGGGATCACCGTCCTCCCGCAGCGTGTCTCCGGTTTCGACCGCCAGGCGGGCCACGTGGCGGCCGCGGGGGTCGAGGCGCGCTACCTCGTGGCGGCCGACGGCCTGCACTCCACCATCCGCCGTGCCCTGGAGCGCGAGACGGCGAACGGTCACGAGCCGGGCAGGGCCTCGCGCACCGGGGCCTCGCGAAGCCCGGCACCGCCGCGGTACGGCCTGCGCAGGCACTACCGGGTGCCGCCCTGGACGGACATGGTCGAGGTGTACTGGTCGGCCTCCGCCGAGGCCTACGTCACCCCGGTCGCACCCGACACCGTCGGCGTCGCCTTGCTCTTCGCCAAGCCGCCGCGGGCCGGCTCGCCGGCCGCCGACGGCAACGGAACGCGGGACGCGGCGGGACCAGACGGCGATTACCAAGCCCGCCTCGCCGCCTTTCCCGCCCTGCTTGACCGCCTCGGCGGCGCGCCGCCGGCGAGCGAGGTCCGCGGGGCCGGCCCGCTGCGCCACGACGTCGCGCGCCGGGTCTACGGCCGGGTACTCCTGGTCGGCGACGCGTCCGGGTACCTCGATGCCCTGACCGGCGAGGGCATCGGCGTCGGTCTCGCCCAGGCCGACGCGCTGGCACGCTGCCTCGCGGCCGGCCGCCCCGAGGAGTACGAGCGCGCCTGGCGGCGCGTTACCGGCCCGGCGTGGCGGTTCACCGCGGGCGTGCTGTGGTCACGGAACCAGCCGCTGCTGGGCCCGCGCATCGTCCCTGCCGCACAGCGGCTCCCGTGGGTGTTGTCGGCCCTCGTCAATTACGCGGCCGAGGCCTGAGAGACGCGGGCGCTACCGCCAGTCGCCAAGGAGGTAAAACGCGGCCCACTGCGCAGGCCCGGGGAACTCGCCCTTGACCGCCGCTTGAGCGGCGCGGAACGCGTCGCGCACGTCATCGTGCGGGCCGAGCGCGGCGTAGAACTCCTCGAAGAAGCGCCGGGCGACCGTCGTCTCAATCTCCCACTGGGTGCCGATGACCGCCCGCGCTCCCGCGCTGAGGAACGCCAGCGGCAGGCCGTCGATGTTGTCACCCGGCTGCACGGCCAGCTTCGCCGTCTCGCACGCTGACAGCGTCACCACCCGCACCGCCCGCAAGTCAAGCTCGGCCACTTCCCACGCCGTCAGCATCCCGTCGGAGGACTCGCCGGGCTCGACAATGAGCGAGTGCCAGGACGGCACCGTCGGCTCGAACCAGCCGTGGCTGGCGATATGCAGGTACCTCGCGGTCGGCGCGAGCTCCCTGATCGCCTCCTCCGTGGCGTCGGCGCCGGTCAGGGCGCGGCCGCCGAGCTGCCGCGCGATCTGCCGCGCCTCGTCGGCGGCGTCGGGCAGCGGCGGCAGGTCCGGTGCCGCCGCGCTTTCGGCGACCCCGACGGCAAGCACAGGCAAGCTGGCCGGGGCCATGACGGCAAGCTGCCCCCGGCCGCTGAAGAGCAGGTGCGGGTGCGGCAGCAGGGTAACAATCCAGTCGTCGGCGAACGCCCAGTCGTCCCAGCCGTACAGGTGCCACGGCGCGGTGTGCAGCCCGGAATCTGGGATGACGCAGAGGTGGTCGCGGCCCTCCGCGGTCCGTTCGGCAAGGACTTCACGGACCGCCTCGGGCACCCAGGGGATGTCCTCCTCCGGCAGTTCCCGCGGCAGCGGCCCGGTGCCCACCAGGGCCTGGCCGTCGTCCCAGAAGATCCCCGCCACCCTGGAGTACCCGCGATCCGGTTCTGTCATCGTGATCGTCGACAGCAGCACGGTGCGGTGATCGAGGGCCCGCCTGGCCTGGTCGAGGTCGAGCAGCGAGGGCGCGGGCAGGCCGCGCAGCAGCATCTGCTGCCTGCGGTTCTCGAACGCACGGTACAGGTTGAGCGGCACGGCCGAGCCCGGCGCGCGGTCGGCGATACGCTCCAGGATAGCCGTCGCCTCCGGGTCCGAGCGCAGGTGAGCCGACCCGGTCCGCTCCAGCAGCATCGCCGTGCGCAGGCCCTTGGCGAACTCCAGCATCGTCCAGAGGATCTGCGAGTTGACCGAACCAGTCGCCGCCAGCGCGCCGAGCAGCCCGGAGAACACATGGAGGATCTGGTCCTCGACGGCCCCCTGGGCCGTGCCCACGATCTGCGCCACGCTAGAGGCCAGGCCGGCGGTCAGCTCGATGGCGGTCCGCTCGTCGGCGCCGGTGGCGATGTCGTCGAGGCGGGCGAGCAGTTCGCTGACTGATTCCACCCGCCCGAGCCGCAGCCACACGCCGAGCGAGGCCAGGTAGGCGCGCAGTGCGACCGGGTAGTCGCGGGCGTTGTAAGCGTTGACGCCCGCACCAGTCAGCAGGACGGCCTCGGCCGACTGGATGAGCCACTCGTGACGGCGCGCGAACAGCGGCGCGCTCTGGCGCACCAGGCGGAGCAGATGGAGTCCCGCCTCCTCCTGGTCGACGCTGGTCGAAAGGTACGCCTGCCAGACCAGGGTGGCGGCCGAGCGTTCCGGGTCGGGGTCGGCACCCAGCCGGCCGAGGACCTCGGCGACGTGCTCTGCGAAGTCCTTGTCTGGCGGCGGCTGCATCTCGCCTGGCGCGCCGGTCGCGCGCTGCAGCGCCCGCGCGAACGTCTGGCAGAGGATCCGGTAGCTGGAGTCGGTGAGCCTTCCCGGCTCGAGCAGCAGCTCCCGCTGCCGGTCGAACAGCGCGAGCGCGTCCCGCGGCGCGGACGGGCCGATGCCGATCATCTCCTGCAGGACCATCACTGCGGCGCGGTCGCCGTACCGGGCGGCCAGCCGGTCCGGGTCGACGGCGGCTAGGTCGGCGGTGTCGTCCGTGCCTGCGGCGGGCGTGCCGCCGGTACCCGCCGTAGCCGTGCCCGGCGTGTCCGCCGGCTCGTCCTGGCTTGCGGCCGGATCGCCGGCTTCCCCGGCGGGCGCCGCGCCGCCGGGCGTTCCGTGACCGAGCGCCGCGGCGCCGGGGAACGCGGCGGCGAGCATGCGGAAGCGTGCCCTGAGCTCGCGGCGCCCAGGGTCGCCGGCGACGATCTGGCTGCCGAGCTCGATGGCCGGGGCGGCGTCCGGCGCCATCGGCTCGTCGGTGAACCGCGCGAGCCACATGGCGGTCTCGGCGAGGCCGGCGAGAACGGCGGGGTTGCGCGGCTGTGCGTCGCGGGCAGCGCGCCAGTGTGTCATCGCGTGGGTCACCGCGGCCTTCGGCTCCGGCATCGCGTAATCGTCCCTGGGCCGCCCGTCGACATTGTGCAGCTCGTTGTCCGTGCGCAGCCGCCACACCTGCATCTCGGACTCGTAGAAGTTGTCCGACCGGCCAGCGCAGTACGGATCGGTCCACAGGCCGGCGAGCTGGAACCTGGCGTCACCGATCCGGTCTGGGTCACCGTCGGCGGTCACGGCGCGCAGCCATTCCTCGCCCAGCTCGTCGGCCTCGCGGAGCAGGGCACCGTCGCCGACGCTCATCAGCAGGGCGTGCGCCCACAGGACCACGCCCCGGCAGTAGGCCTCCCTGAACGCCGGCTCCTCGCGCCGCTCGCAGGCGTCCGCCGCCGCCCGCGCCAGCAGGCCGCGGGTGCGGGCCTGCCGCCACGTCGACGGCTGCGTTGCCATGGGCAGCAGCGAGGACATCAGCCCCTCGATGTAGGCGGGGGTGAGCCCCTCGGTGACCGGCAGCGCCCTGACCGCGGCCATCGCCTGGTCCAGGCCGGCCTGCCCCTGCTCGAGGTGCTCCCACACCGCCTCCACCGGGCCCCCGCCGATGAAGTAATCTTCCGGGCTCTCCGCGAGCCGTTGCTGCATGAAAGCCAGCAGGGCGGCGACCATGTCCCCTGGGGGCTCAGTGGCGGCGTGCTCCTGCGTCACCAGGTACTCAAGGACTTCGGCCCGGAGCAGCAGCGGTGCCGCGAAGACCCGCCTGATCGCCTCCTCCTGGCTCTGCGCGGCGCCGTCGACGACGTTCTGCCATGCCTGCTTCGCGCGCGTCTTGGTGGCGGGTGCGAGCACTGGTTCCCCCTTCAGGGCCGTGGCCGGGCGGGGCCGGCCGGGACTGCGTGAACTCAGCCGGGCACCGGGGCCAGCTCCCCCGAGGCCGGCGGGAGCCCGGGGGGGCGGTCGACGAAGGCGGCCCAGGGGCCGTCGCCGAGCAGCCCCGCGGCGTCGGCGGGCGTGACGGCGGCCGCAAGGCCGTGCCACGCGGACTGGCCGCCGGCCGCGCGCGCCAGCGCGGCGGCGGCGTACCCGGCCTGGCGGGCTTCGCCGAGTACGGCGAGGACCTCGGCCGCTGACTCGCGGTCTCCGGCCGCGAGCAGCTGCTGCGCGCGGTCAAGGAGGGCGAGGTGACGGGGAGAATCGAGGACGGCCTGGTCGTAGACGGCCACGGTGGTCTTGTCGCCGAGGGCCACCACGGTGCTCGCACCGGGGAGCCTGGGCACCGTGAGCGTGTGATCACCGAGGCGCACCGTGATCCAGCCGCCCCGTTCCCTGGCCGGCCTGTCGCCGGCCGTGTCCGGCACCTGTCCGGCACCCGGGTAGCCGCGGACCTGGCCGACTGCGGGCCAGCCGCGGCCGGCGGTGTCCGGGACGACCGCGCCCCACCAGGAACCTCCGTCCGGCGGCGTCCACCCGGCCGCCGGCAGCAGGTCGATGTCCGCGAGCAGTTCTTCGGCGACGAGGGACGTGCTCGGTCCCGTCTTCGGCCGGCCGGCCGTGAACCCGGCGTCACGGGAGCGGACGCCATGGAGCTCCGGCGGGTCCCAGCGGCCCGCAATGGCCAGCGGGAACGTACCGGGCACGAGGTGGGTCAGGCCACGGGGCAACGGGAAACGCCCGGACCTGACGAGCCAGGCGAGCGCCGCGTTGGGGCTGGCGCGGCGCAGCTCCCCGGGCGGCTCCGCCCCGAACCGGCCGGCCGGGCCCGCCGCCCAGCCGGGATCCGCCCAGCCGGGCAGTTCCAGGATGGTCACGGTACCGGCCTCGACTTCGGCCGGCTCAGTATGGCGCCTGCCGCCGGCCCCGACGAGCAGCGCGGTATAGCTGCCGGGCGGTAGCCGGCCGGACAGCGGACCGACGCTGGACAGCACGTTGCGCCCGCCGCCGTCCAGGATGCGCACCACTGCGGCCGGGTCGGCCGGCCGCACCATGAGCTCGCCGACGTGCCCGCCGCGCCCCACCGGCCCGAGGACGCCGCGGAAGATCACGGCATCCTCGAACCCCACGCGCGGCGGCCCGCCGCGTTCGACGGGCACGATCACCGCGGCGTCCGCGTAGACGTCGAAAGATTTCTTGCCCCAGCTGTCCCCGGACCGGGCGTGCACCCGCTGGCGCCGCGGCGGGACACAGAACGTGACGGGGACCGGGCCGACCGCTTCTTCGGTCGGGTCGTCGTACCTGGCCGGATCGACATAGCTGATCTTGACCGTCAGGTCGCTGGCCTGCCCCACCTCCTCCGGGTTGACGGCGACGGTCAGCGTGACGGGGTTGAAGTAGCCGTCGGGGAAGGTGGCAAGGATGAGGTCTCCCTGGCCGGTCCCGCGGGGCCGCTGACGGGGCACGGCCGCTTCGACGTAGGCGGTGAGGTCCGACCAGCGGACGACGTAGCGGGCCTCGGACTCGTCGAACGTCTTCGCGGCCCCGTCGCCGGCCAGGCCGCTGAGCAGGGCGGTGGTGAAGTCGCCGCGGACCTGCCCGGTGTCTGCCGACCGCGTGCCCGCGGCCACCCGGCCGATCAGCGTCGACTGCAGGAGGTGCAGGCGCGGCTCGTACCCGCGGCCGGCCGGCCGTTCCGGGTCGAAGCCGAGCCCGGCGGGCTGGAACGCCGCCGTGAAGGGGAAGTTCCTGCAGGCGTCGAGGATGACCACGAGATCGCCGAACCACGACTGCGACAGCCGCTTCACGAGGTCCGGCACGGCCACCGCGTTCGATCCTGGGTCGTCCCTGGAGAAGTCCGCGAACGCGAAGGCGTCGTTGGACAGCGCGGGGTTGTTCGGGTCGGTGCCGAAACCGTGCCCGGCCAGGTAGACGTAGAGCCGGTCACGCTCCCCGGCGTCCTGGTCGGCCACGGCGGCCGAAACGGCGGCCGCGAATTCCTTCCTGCTGGCGCGCCCGGTGACGATGCCGCCGGGCGGCCGCGCGCCGGACTCGCTGACCGACACCAGGAAAGTCAGCCGCTCCGGCGCGACCCGGGCGTAGGCACCGCCGCCGAGCAGCCAGTCCCTGACCGCCATCGCGTCGGCGACCGCACCGGACAGCTCTCCGCCGTTCAGCTCCGGATAGGCGTCGCAGCCGACGACGATCGCCCGGTGTGCCATGCCGTACCCCGCTACTCGAGGCGCAGGACGGGTTCGCGCAGGTAGGTGACCTCGTCGCCGATCCCGCGGATCTCCCCGTCGACCACGGGCCGCTCGTTGACCCAGAAGCCGCGCTCGTCGAACTTCAGCTGCGCGGCCTTGGCCGCGACAGTGAGTGCCGTCTGCCCGGTGAAGGTCAGCCTGTCGCTGCGCTGCCCGCTCCCCGACACCGATACCTTCGCGCCGACGACCGACTGGATCGCCGGCACGTCGACCGTGGCCCCGGCCGAGTTGTCGCCGTTCAGCGTGACGGACACCGAACGGGCCTTCAGCGTTGCCGTGATGACGTAGACATCCTCGGCGGCGAGCAGGTCCGTGATGTTGCGCAGGCCAGGACGGAAATCGGCGCCGGCCAGCCAGGCGTCGAGGTCGGCGAGGTCCACGCGGTCGGTGGTGACATCGTCGTACCCGAATTCGACGGTGCGGGCCGTCGCGATGCTCAGGTCGAGGTCGGCCTTGCCGCCGAGCGCCCGCACGATCCCCGATACCAGGCCGAGGCCGATGCCGGCCTTCAACGTCCGCCGCGCGGTACCCCCGACGTTGACGGTCGGCTGGTCGGCCTTGACCGTCGGCGCCGGGCTGTCGTCGGCCGCGGCGAGCACCTTGGCCAGGTCGCTGTAGCGACGCAGCGCCGAGCGCTGCCTGGTCAGGACCTGAAGCACCTGAACATCCGTCGTTGGCATCGCCACCGGCAGGAAATCCCTGTCCCGCAGCAGCGGCTCGGCCGCATGCCTGAAAAGGCTCATTGATCCCACCCCGGTTAATATTCCACCACCCGCGGTGCCCGGACCTCAACGACCTCCGCAAGCCGGTGCCCGAATCGTAACGCCGGACGCGCCCTGCGAGCGCGCCAATTCCTCCTGGCGGGGCATTCCGCAGCCCAGACGACGCCTTCGGGCCGGGAGTGCTCATAGCGGACCCATGAGGCAACGCCGAAGCCGCCGGAATCCGCGTCATCGCGGCCCGGAGCATGATCAGGAAGGGTTTTCGGTGCTCCCGCGCCTAAAAGGCTTCATGACATCACAACGCTTCATGAAACCGTGCCGCCAGGGCGGACGGGGCGGACAGCAGGCTGCTCACTGTTCCCGGCAGCCTCAGCGCCCCCTCACATCCGCGGGACCGGTGCTCCTTGCCTTGGGCGGAGGCGGGAGGCGGCGGCCCGGCGGAAGGCAGGCGTGCCGTGGGACGTGCGTGCCGTCGATGATTGCGGGCCGGTGCGACCGGTCGCCTCCTCGGCGAGAGGCACATCGCGGCTCCAGCCGAACGGTATTCCGCGAAGGCGATATTAGGTGCGGCCCGGGGGACCCTAGCCGCACCGGCCACCTGAGTCTAACGCGGCGGGCGGGGCTGGTGTTCCCCTGTCACGTCCAATTTCCGCGCGGTTGCTGCTCCGGGTCCCAGTAGCCCTGCTGGCCCTGGTCCTGCTGGGCCGCGGGGGTGTAGCCCGGGACCTGCTGGTAGCCGGGCACAGGCGCGCCGGGCTGCTGCCCGCCGGGGTACCCGTCACGCGGGTAGCCGTCGGCCCACTCGGCGCCATTGCCGACGGGATAGCCGTTGGCAGTCGGATAGCCGCTGGCAGCCGGATAGCCGCTGGCGTGGCCCGCGGCCGGCTGGTACGCCTGGGCGCCTGGCGACGAGGCGGCGTAGCCGGAGGACGACGCGTACCCGGCCGTTGCCGGCTGTCCCGCCAGGCCGAACCCGCTGGCCTGGCTCGACGGGGCGCCGTTCGCCGCGAACGTGGGCGTGAACGTCGGCTGCGCGGCGGCCTGCGCCGCTCTCTGGGCATAGCCGGCGCCGCCGGCCTGGCTGCCGGGGTCCGCGGGCACCGCTCCGCTAAGGCCGCCGGCGCGGTAGTCCGGCAGTCGCGGGTACCCGCCGGTGCCGTCCGCCGCCGGGTTCCCGGCGGACGCGAATCCGTTCGGTGACGCCGGCGCGTATCCGTTCGACGGCACCGTCCCGTCACCCGCCACGTGCCCGTTCGACGGCGCGGATCCGTTGCCGGACGCGGCGTTGCTTACCGAGCCGGGCACCTTGCCGTCCGCCGCGCCGTTGATGTAGCCGTTCGGCGAGAGCGCGGGGTAGGCGCCGGAAGGCGCCGGGCCGCGGTCGGCCTGCCCGGCCGCCTGGTAGCCGTTCGCGGCGCTTGCGCCCTGGTCGTGTCCGCCGGCCTGGTAGCCGCTCGTTCCGTGGCCGTTGGCCGGTGTCCCGCTTCCGTTGGCCAGATAGCCGCCGTCCGCGCCGTAGCCGCCGGCCGTGTACCCGTCGGCGCCCTGGCCGACCACGTGGTGTGCTCCGGTGCCGCGCCCGGCGCCGTCGTACGCCCCGTTGCCCGGAGCCGGCGCCGTGGAGTACCCGGCGACAGGGAAGCCCCCGGTGCCGGCGTGGTCGCCGTCACCGTAGCCTCCGCCCGCGCCGCCACCGTAGCCCGCGTAGCCGTTGGCGGCTGCCCGGCCGACGGCGGATCCCTGGCCGGCGGCGGAGTATCCCCGCCCGTCGTACCCGTACCCGTCGCTAGCGTCGGACTGGTAGCCGTTGGATCCCGGGCCCGTGGCGTACCCGGGTTCCGCCGGCCCGGTTGGCCTGCCCGCGCCCTCGGCGGTGGCCGCGGGAGTACCCGGGTAGCGCGCGGCGTCGGCCTGTGCCGGTGCCTGGTAGGCGGCGGACTGCGGGTATGCCGGCTGGTCAGCGTAGCCGGGCGGGTAGGCCGGGGCTCCCGCCTGGCCGGCGCGCGAGCCGTCCTGCCACTGCTGTGCCTGCGCCGCGGGTTGCCCGGCGGGCGGCTGCGGCGCGGCCGGCCGGACCGCGGTGCCCGGCTGCCCGCCCGGTGCCTGCGCGGCCGCTGCCTGCTGTCCCGGCTGCTGGCCGTAGTAGCCCTGCTCGGCATAGGCGCGGTCATAGGACTGCTGCTCGTACGCCGGGACCTGCGGCGACCTGGCCTCGTAGGACTGGGCACCGTAGGACTGGGCCTCATATGCCTGGGCCTGCTGACCGTACGCCACCTGGTCCGCGAGGCGCGCGGCCGACCGCGCGCCGGCCGCGGTCTCGTCCGCCGGGTACCCCGCGGGCTCGCCTCCGCCAGCCGCGGTCGCCTGGTACGCGAACCCCGGCTGGCCCGGGCTCGCCTGCGCGACGCCGGCCTGCGCGGCACTAGCGTGAGCGGTACTGGCCTGCGCGGTGCCGGGCTGCGCGGCACTGGCCTGCGCCGCGCCGGGCTGGCCCTGGCCGCCGTAGGCGCTGGACGCAGCCTGGCCGTCGCCGGGCAACTGGTGGCCGGCCGGCGACTGGAAGCCGAGAACCGGCTGGGCGCCCGTGCCGTAGAAGGGCGCCGGCTCGCCCTGGCGCTGCGCCGCGTACTGCGCCCCCGCCCCGTAAATGTCAGGCGTCCCGTACCCGCTGGTGCCGCCCGGCGCGGCCTGGTGCTGGTAACCGTCCTGCTGGCCGTCCGTGGCGGCGCCGGCGGCGTAGGACTGAGCCTGGCTGTATTGCCCGTACTGCGTGAGGTCATGCTGCCCGGCCGGCCCGTACTGGCCCGGCGCCGCGTAGTGGTCTCCCGTCCGGTAATCACCCGCCGCCCCGGACGGGTCAGGCGCGCCGTACGCGTCCGCCGTGCGGTACGCGTCAGGCGCGCCGTACTGGCCGGCGGTGTACTGGCCGGTCCCGAAGCTCCCCGCCGCGGTGCCGGTGCCGCCCGGGGACGCGCCGAAGCCTCCGGCCGCCTGACCGCCGCCCAGCCCGTAAGCGGCTGCGCGCTCGTCGGTGACAGCGGCCATCATGCCGGTGAACGGCTCGGTGGCGGCGGCGCCGATCGCCAGCCGGGGGCGCTGGACGCCGAGTGCCATCGGGCCGGTCGCCTCGCCCGTCGCAGGCCCGTCGTTCGAGCCGGGCACGCCGCGCCGCAGCGAGTCGACAAGGCGGGACATGTCGTCGACCGGCAGCCGGAAAGTCCCGGTGCAGGTGCCGCCCTGCCAGATGCTGAACACCGCGATCCCGGTGTCCGCGTACCAGCTCACGCGCATGCTCCGCGAGCCACCGCGCACATCGAAGAAGATGTCGCCCAGCCGGGGCAGGCGCCCCGAGTCCGGCGCTGACATGCTGCCCATGGTGGCCCCCCCAGCAGTACGTAGCCCAGCGGAACGTTTGTCCACTTCGTACAGAGTAGGGCTCGCACGCCTCATGCGTGACCTACTCGGGACTGCCCGTAAGGCCTTTCGCGCCGCCGGGCGCGTTTCCCCGAGCGGTTCCTCAGGTGAAGAAGACGCAGCGCAGAAAAAACTTGCGGCGCGCGCTAGGAAAAAGCCACCCCGCCGTGCGCGGGCAGTAGCCCAGGTGGCATCATTGACCACAGGCATTCCTGTCCCCCTCTTACGACGGATCTTCCGGCTGGCAGCGGCTAACGGTCAGCGTGTTATGGGGGCGGGCGCCTGTCACGCATGTGCCAGCCTACGGCTGCCTGCAAGCAGTGCCACCTCGAACGGAAACACCCCGTCCGCGCGGCCTTGGTAAAGCGCGCGCAAGCGCGCTCCGGACACGTGGGAACAGGATGAGGCCGTTTGGCGTTGCAGCTTGCAACAGTAGCTACCGCGCAGGACAGGACTCGCGTGCGTGCGAGCCACTAATAGCAAGAGTAACGCAAGAATTAAGCAACTTCGTTGAGGTGATTGATCCATGTCCCAGGTGCGTAGGCAGACGGCCGTGCTTCCCCGCCCCAACTGGGGTTGGCAGGACGCCGCCGCGTGTCGTGGCGAGGATCTGATGCTCTTCTTCGGCCCAGACGGCGAGCGGCAGCCAGAGCGGGATGTCAGGGAGCGCAAGGCCAAGCAGGTCTGCGCGAGCTGCCCGGTCAGGATGGAGTGCCTCAATTACGCCGTTGCCCGTCCTGAGAAGTACGGCACCTGGGGTGGCCTGAACGAGGACGAGCGCTCCGCGGAGCGCCGTCGCCGGATGCGCCGCGCCAACGCGGCCTGATCCTGCGCCGGCGGGTCACGCGGGGGCGCGAGTCCCCCCGGAGGACAAGATCGTCAGCACGTCCGCGTCGGTCAGCTGGCCGAAGTCGACGTACCATTCTCCCACGCTGCGGAACCGGCGAGGGGTGACCAAGGTCACCACCTCGTCGGTTTCCTTTCTCATGGCCTCCGCTGCCGCGGGAGCCGCGACCGGCACGGCGAGGACCGTCCGGGCCGCGCCGCGCGCCCGGACCGCGCGCAGCGCGGCCCGGGCCGTCACCCCGGTCGCCAGCCCGTCGTCCACCACGATGACGAGCTCGCCGGCCAGGTCCTGCCCAGGCGCGCCGGCCCCGTCCGACGCCAGCGGCCCCTGCTGCGCGGTGCCATGCTGCGCGGGCCCCGCCGGCCTGCGGCCGTAGACGGCGACGCGCCTGGCCAGCTCGGCGCGCTCGCGCGCCACCACCGGGACCAGGTCAGCCTCGCTCAGGCCCACCGCGGCGAGCATCTCCTCGTCGAAGTACGGTTCGGCGGCGCCGCCGCGGCCATCCTCGGCGATGGCGCCGAGCCCGAGCTCGGGGGCTGTGGGATGTCCGATCTTCCGCACCATCAGCGGCTCCAGCGTCGCGCCGAGCGCGCGCGCCACGCCTGCCCCGACCGGGACACCGCCCCGGGGCAGGGCGAAGACACGGGTCCTGCCCGCGCGCGGAGCGGCCGGCCATGACGCGGGAGCGGGCAGCGCACGCCCCCGTTCGGGGTCCCCGGGGTACGCCTCGCCGAGGACTTCCCGCAGCGCGGCGCCAAGCAGCACCCCCGCCTGCGCTCGGTCGTCGAAGGCGGGCGGACCTGGCGGCGCCGCGGCGCGGCGCGCGGGGGGAATTGCCATCTCACCGCCCGTATACCCGGCGAGGGGCAGAATAAGGTCATGATCTGCATCGACTGCCGCCAGCGCCGCCATCAGGACTGCCGCGGCGGCAACTGGTGCGACTGCCAGCATCAGCCGTCACAAGAGGCACAGGAAACCCAAGGTGAGACGGCACTCAGCTGGGTCCGCCAGGGCTAAGGCCGGGCCGCCGTCGAAATCGGTAAGCCGCGCCGGGAATAGGGCGGGGAGGGCCGTGGTTGGCGGCGGTGTGACGTACCTCGACTGGACAGGCAGCGCCGGAGTGTGTGATCCTGCCTGGGTGAGTGTTACGGACCCCATGCTCGTCGTGCGTCGGCACGTCGACCTTCTTCGTGTCCGTAGCGCGATGTGTCGTCCGGCACGCTGATCGCCGCCTAGACCATTGAACTCGCCGGTTACCTAACCGGGAGTGACGCTCGGGCGCGCGGACCGCGATCTGCCGGGCGTCTTTTTTTATGCGCTCATGGCGGCTCTACGCGGGCGCGTGCCCGCCGAGACCGATCGACGACGTAAGTGAGGAAGCCGCCGCATGTCTCCCGTGACCGGAGCAACTGCGACCACCACCCCGGCGAAGGCCCCCGGCCGATCAGCGGCCCCCCGCCGCAAGCGCGGTGAGGGGCAATGGGCGCTCGGCTACCGCGAGCCGCTGAACAAGAACGAGGAAAACAAGAAGTTCGACGACGGGCTCAATGTCCGGCAGCGGATCATCGACATCTACGCCAAGCACGGCTTCGACTCGATCGACCCCGCCGACCTGCGCGGCCGGTTCCGCTGGTACGGGCTGTACACGCAGCGGCGGCCCGGCGTCGACGGCGGCAAGACCGCCATCCTGGAGCCCGAGGCGCTCGACGACCGCTACTTCATGCTCCGCGTCCGGATCGACGGAGGGCAGCTGTCGGCTGAGCAACTGCGCGTTATCTCCGACATTTCCGTCCGGTACGCGCGGGGCACCGCCGACGTCACCGACCGGCAGAACATCCAGCTGCACTGGATCGAGATCGAGTCGGTCCCGGCCATCTGGGAGGCGCTGGAGGCCGTCGGCCTGTCCACCACCGAGGCCTGCGGCGACACGCCCCGGGTCATCATGGGCTGCCCGCTCGCGGGCCTGGACTCCGATGAGCTGATCGACGCCCAGCCCGAGATCGCCGCCGTCAACGCCAGGTACATCGGCGACCCGGCGTTCTCCAACCTGCCGCGCAAGTTCAAGACCTCGATCAGCGGGTGCGCGGCGCAGTGCACGCACCACGAGATCAACGACGTCGCGTTCGCCGCCGTCAGGCACCCGGAGACCGGTGAGGTCGGCTACGACCTGTGGGTCGGCGGCGGGCTGTCCACCAACCCGATGATCGCCAAGCGGCTCGGCGCCTTCGTCCCGGCCGGGCAGGTGCCCGAGGTCTGGGCGGCGGTGGCCGGCGTGTTCCGCGACTACGGCTACCGGCGGCTGCGGAACCGGGCCAGGATCAAGTTCCTCATCGCGGACTGGGGCGCACAGAAGTTCCGCGAGGTCATGGAGAAGGAGTACCTCGGGTACGCCCTCGCCGACGGCCCCGCCCCGGTAAACGTGGACGGCGCGATGCGCGACCACGTGGGCGTGCACCCGCAGCAGGACGGCCTTTTCTACGTCGGCTTCGCGCCGCGCGTCGGCCGGCTGGAGGGCGAGCTGCTCGCCGCGATCGCCACGCTCGCCGAGCGTTACGGCAGCGGCCGGGTGCGGACCACCGCCGAGCAGAAGATGGTCATCCTCGACGTGCCGCAGGCCTCGGTGGAGGCCCTGGTCGCCGAGCTCGACGCGCTCGGCCTGCCGGCCCGGCCGAGCGCCTTCCGCAGGCATACGATGGCGTGCACCGGAATCGAGTTCTGCAAGCTCGCCATCGTGGAGACCAAGGCCCGCGCGATGACGCTGATCGACGAGCTCGAGCGGCGGCTGCCGGACTTCGACACCCCGGTCACCATCAACGTCAACGGCTGTCCCAACTCCTGCGCCCGGATCCAGACGGCCGACATCGGCCTCAAGGGGTCGCTGGTGCTTGACGACTCAGGTCAGCAGGTGGAAGGTTTCCAGATTCACCTCGGCGGCACGCTGACCGGCGGGGACGCCACCGGGTCGGGGTTCGGCCGTAAGGTGCGCGGGCTCAAGGCGACCGCGGCGGAACTGCCCGACTACGTAGAGCGGGTGCTGCGCCGCTTCGAGGCCGCCCGCGAGCCCGGCGAGACGTTCGCGGCGTGGACGCTGCGGGCCACGGATGAGGAGCTGTCATGACATCGCAGTCATCGGGTATCCCGTCGGCCCGCGCGGTCCCGTTCTACTGCCCGTACTGCGGCGAGGAGGACCTCGAGCCGCAAGGCGCCACGGACGGCGAGTGGCACTGCCGGTCCTGCACCAGGAGCTTCCAGCTGCGCTTCGCCGGACTAGGGGCGGTGCTGTGAGCGTGGTTACGGGAGTTAATCAAAAACTAAGCAACGAGCGCTACGACTGGAACCGGAACGCAGCCGACGACCAACCCGTGAAGGATCCGCAGCGCATGCGCAGCCTCGCAGAAACCGCCGCCAGGGAACTTGAGGACGCCTCGGCCGAGGAGGTCGTCCGCTGGGCGACCGACACGTTCGGGCCGCGGATCTGCATCACGTCCTCGATGTCGGACGCGGTGATCATGCACCTCGCCTCGGCGGTCAGCCCCGGCATCGACGTGGTGTTCCTCGACACCGGCTACCACTTCCCCGAGACGATCGGCACCCGCGACGCCGCCGCGGCCGTCTACCCGATCAACCTGGTGAACGTGACGCCCTCGCGGACGGTCGCCGAGCAGGACGCGGCGCTCGGGCCGCGGCTGTACGGCCGTAACCCGGACCTGTGCTGCTACCTGCGCAAGGTTGAGCCGCTTGAGCGCGCGCTCGCGAACTACGACGCGTGGATCACCGGCGTGCGCCGTGAGGAGACGCTGTCCCGGCGCTCGACCCGGGTGGTCGAGTACGACGAGAAGCGGCAGATGGTCAAGGTCAACCCGATCGTGGCCTGGACGTCGGAGCAGGTGGACGACTACATCGCGGCCAACGGCGTGCTCGTCAACCCGCTCGTTTACGACGGCTACCCGTCCATCGGCTGCCGGACCTGCACGATGCGCGTCGCGCCGGGCGCGGACCCGCGCTCCGGCCGGTGGGCGGGAACGGGCAAGACCGAGTGCGGCATCCACGTCTGACCATGGCGGCGGCCGACCCGCCGCTCGCCGGGCCCGCTCTTGTCGCGCCCTCTCTGGTGGCAGTCGCGCACGGCTCGCGGGACCCGCGCGCCGCGGCCACCGTCAGCGAGCTGCTCGACGTGGTCAGGGAGCGCGCCCGCGGGCTCGACGTGCGGGCGGCGTTCCTCGACCATTGCGCGCCGTCACTCCCCCAGGCGCTCGGCTCCCTCGGCTCCCCCGGCTCTCCCGGCTCTCTCGGCGCCAGCTCGGCCGTGGTCGTGCCGCTGCTGCTGACCGCTGCCTACCACAGCAAGACCGACATCCCGGCGCGGCTCGCGGCCGCCGCCGCGGCGCGGCCAGGCCCGGCCGTCGCGTGCGCCGGCCCGCTCGGCCCGGACCCGCTGCTGACCGCCGCGCTTGAACGACGGCTCGGTGAGGCCGGGGTCGCGGTCGGCGACCCGACCGCCCGCGCCGCGACCAGCGTGGTGCTCGCGGCCGCCGGGTCATCCGACTCCGCGGCCAATGCCACGATCGCGGACCTCGCCCTGCGCTGGCAGCGCGAACGCGGCTGGCGGGCGGTGCTGCCCGCGTACGCGTCCGCCGCGGGGCCGCGGCCGGCCGAGGCGGTGGCCGCGCTGCGTTCCGTCGGCGACGGTCCCGTCGTCGTCGCCACGTACCTGCTGGCACCCGGTTTCTTCGCGGACAAGGTGCGCGATGCCGCGCTCGGCGCCGGGGCGGCCGCCGTCGCCCCCGTCCTCGGCGCGGCACCGGAAGTGGCGGACACCGTCATCGAGCGGTACCGCGCCGCCGTGTCGGCCGTGCCCGCCGTGCGGCCGGCCGCCGGGCCAGGCGCCACCGCCGCGGCCTGGCGTTAGGCCCCGGGCACCGGTACGCGGAACGCGACGAGGCTCGCCTCCCGCGCCGCGCTCCGTGCCGCCTCGCTGAAGTCCGGCGCGACGCACGCGTACAGGGTCCGCCCGTCGGCGCCGCCGAGCGCGCAGGCGTAGACCCCGGAGCCGGGCCGCAGCTCGTCGGTGATCTCACCGCCTTCCTTCACCCGCAGCAGCCGGCCGCCGAAGGCGTCGGCGACCCACAGCGCGCCCTCGGCGTCCAGGCAGGCGCCGTCCGGCGCCACCTTGATCTGGCCGAACACCTCCGCCTCGCTGGTGCCGGACAGCAGCGGCCCGAACTCCGCCCAGACCCTGCGGTTGACCAGCTGCCCGTCCGCCGTCAGGTCGAAGGCGGTGCACCGGTTGCCGAGCGTCTCGTTCACGATCAGCACGCCGTCCGGCGTGATCACGCTGCCGTTGGGGAACCACAGGCCGCCGGCCGCCTCGGTCACGGTGCCGTCGGGGTCCACCCGGTGCAGCACGGCGGTTGTCATGCCGCTGCCGGACATCAGGTCGAAGCCGAAGTTGCCAACGTACGCCCGGCCGTTCGCGTCTATGACCATGTCGTTGGTGTGCCAGGTGGCGTGGCCGCTCAGGTCGGCGTGGGTTACCAGGGTGCCGTCCGGCTCGCGGCGCAGCACCTTCCTGTCCCGCATCGACACCACGAGCAGCCGGCCGTCGGGCAGCCAGCCGAGGCCGGCCGGCTGCTGCGGCACCTCCGCCTCGGTGCGCAGGTCCGATCCGTCCTCGCGGGCGGAGAGCACCTGGTGGGTGTAGAAGTCGGAGAACCAGATCCGGTCCTCATGCCAGCGCGGGGCCTCAAGGAACGCGAAGCCGCTCGCCACGGTGGTCGGTGCCGCTGTCATGCTGGTCCTCCTTTGGACTACTCCGAACGGGGGCGGGTGAGTCGTGCCGCAACCGATGATCCTCCATGGCGTGAGCCTTCGTCAGGCCCGTTTAGGACAGGGCTGAATCCGGGGAAAACCGATGGAACGGATGCGGTTATCGTCCGGGAAACCCTGACACGCACGCGGGCGCTGCGCGCCGCTAATAACCTGACGCGGTAGGCTCTGTGCGCTCGGGCTGAACCGTGTTAGGAGACGACGGATTGCACATCTGGCCAGGCGCCGCGTCCCCCCTCGGGGCGACGTGGGACGGTTGGGGTACCAACTTCGCCTTGTTCTCCGAGGTCGCCGAGCGCGTTGAGCTCTGCCTCTTCGACGAGGCGGGAGCGGAGACGCGGGTCGAGCTCACCGAGGTCGACGGGTTCGTCTGGCACGGCTACCTGCCGGCGATCGGCCCCGGGCAGCGCTACGGCTACCGAGTGCACGGGCCCAGGGAGCCGCGCCGCGGCACGCGCTGCGCGCCGTCGAAGCTGCTGCTCGACCCGTACGGCAAGGCCTTCGAGGGCGACGTCACCTGGAACGAGGCGCTGTTCGACTACCACTGGGCCGACCCGCGGCGCCCCAATACGGCCAATAGCGCGCCCTACATGCCGAAAAATATCGTGATAAACCCATTTTTCGATTGGGGAAACGACCGGCCGCCGCGCATTCCGTACCACGAGACCGTCATTTACGAGGCTCACGTCCGCGGCCTGACGCTCCGCCACCCGGATATACCGCCGCACCAGCGGGGCACCTACGCGGGGCTCGCGCACCCGTCGGTGATCGAGCACCTCAAGCGGATCGGCGTCACCGCGGTGGAGCTGCTGCCGGTGCACCAGTTCGTCCCCGAGCAGGCGATGACGGCCCGCGGCCTGACCAACTACTGGGGCTACAACACGATCGGCTTCCTCGCCCCGCATAACCGCTACTGCTCGGCCGGGCAGCGCGGCGAGCAGGTCGGCGAGTTCAAGACGATGGTCAGGGCACTGCACACGGCGGGCATCGAGGTCATCCTCGACGTGGTGTACAACCACACCGCCGAGGGTGACGGGCGCGGCCCCACGCTTTCCTTCCGCGGCATCGACAACAGCGCCTACTACCGGCTCGACGACGCCAACCCCGGGCGGTACATCGACTACACGGGCTGCGGCAACTCGCTGAACGTGCGGCACCCGCACTCGCTCCAGCTGATCATGGACTCATTGCGGTACTGGATCCTGGAAATGCACGTCGACGGGTTCCGCTTCGACCTCGCCTCGGCGCTGGCGCGGGAACTGCACGACGTCGACCGGCTGTCCACGTTCTTCGACCTGGTGCAGCAGGACCCGGTGGTCTCGCAGGTGAAGCTGATCGCCGAGCCGTGGGACGTCGGCGAGGGCGGTTACCAGGTCGGCAACTTCCCACCGCTGTGGACCGAGTGGAACGGCAAGTACCGGGACACCGTCCGCGACTTCTGGCGCGGCCAGCCCGCGACGCTGCCCGAGTTCGCCTCCCGGCTGACCGGCTCGTCCGACCTCTACGAGACCAGCGGCCGGCGGCCCGTCGCCTCGATCAACTTCGTCACCTGCCATGACGGGTTCACCCTGGCCGACCTGGTGAGCTACAACAGCAAGCACAACGAAGGCAACGGCGAGGACAACCGGGACGGCACGGACGACAACCGCTCGTGGAACTGCGGCGTCGAGGGCCCCGCCGACGACCCCGCCGTCCTCGAGTTGCGGGCCAGGCAGCAGCGCAACTTCCTGGTCACCCTCTTCCTGTCCCAGGGCATCCCGATGCTGCTGGCCGGTGACGAGATCGGGCGCACCCAGGCGGGCAACAACAACGCCTACTGCCAGGACAACGAGATCTCCTGGGTGGACTGGTCCCGCGCGGCCGTAGAACGTGACCTGCTCGCCTTCACCCAGCGGCTGTCCCGGCTGCGGCGGCGCCATCCCGTGTTCCGCCGCCGCCGCTTCTTCCAGGGCGCCTACACCGGGACGGGCGACGGGACCGTCGCCGACGGCAACGTCGACATCGCCTGGCTGACTCCCGCCGGGGACGAGATGACCGAGGCGGACTGGCGCGCGTCCTACGCGAAGTCGGTGGCGGTCTTCCTCAACGGGTCGGCGATCACCGAGCCCGACCCGCGCGGCGACCGGGTGACGGACCGGAAGTTCCTGCTGCTGTTCAACGCGGGGGACGAGCCGATCACGTTCACCATCCCCGAGGCCCTGGGCGGGGCCGGCAGCTCTGCCGCCGACTGGGAAATCGTGGTCGACACGGAGACCCCGCGCGGCGAGCCGCGCGACGCGATCGGGTTCCTCCCCAAGACCAAGGTCGAGGTGGCCAGCCACGCGATCGTGGTGCTCCGCTCCCGCACGTAACGGAGCGCGGTGCCGCGGCCACACGGACCCCCCGCCGAGGCGCGGCCGCACGGAGGCGTTCGCGCTTCTTGCTGTTATCTTGCCTGACGATGGCGTCCGCTATGATCTGGCGGGTGCGGATGATCCTTCCATCGCCCGGCGGCGAACTTGACCTCCTCGGGCTGGCCGAGGCCTACGCCTACCCGCGGGAGCGCTGGCTGCGCGTCAACTTCGTCGCGAGCGCCGACGGGGCGGCGTACCTCGACGGGCGCTCGGAGGGCCTGTCCTCGCCCGGCGACAAGCAGCTGTTCGGCGTCCTGCGCTTGCTCGCGGACGTGATCCTGGTCGGCGCGGGTACCGCGCGGACGGAGGAGTACAAGCCCGCGCGCCGGCGGCCCGCCCTCGCGTCGCTGCGCGAGGGCCGCCCCGCGGCGGCGCCGATCGCGCTCGTCACCAGGACCCTCGGCCTGAACCTGGCCTCGCCGCTGTTCACCGAGGCCGCGCCGGACGCGCGCACCATCGTCATCACCTGCGCGGCGTCCGACGAGGACCTGCGCGCGCAGACCGCCAAGGTGGCCGACGTGATCGTCGCGGGCGATGACGTCGTCGACCTCGCCGCGGCCCGCGCGGCCCTGGAAGACCGGGGCCTGCCCCGCGTGCTGTGCGAGGGCGGCCCGCACCTGTTCGGCGACCTGGCCGCGGCCGGCCTGGTCGACGAGCTCTGCCTGTCGGTCAGCCCGATGCTGGCCGGCCCCGGCGCCGCCCGCATCATCGACGGCACGCACCTCGACACCGCCCGCCCGCTGGCCCTCACCCAGCTCCTCGCGGCGGACGACGGCTTCCTCTACTGCTGCTACTCCGCCGCGGAAGACTAAAGAGCAGTACGCAGCACGGGTGGGTGCTCCGGCCCCAGGCCCGTGGTCGGTCAGGACTCCCCGCCCGGCCACCAGGCGGATGAACGACCGGATGAGCGGGGGCGGGGCAGGGACGCACAGGGGTGACTCCACCTTTGCGTCGTGAAGCGCGCCATCTGCCGGTAACGTCCGCCCGATTAACGAACTAGTGCACTTAGTTCGCTCCACGGAACCTTGATGCGGACAGGTACCTCGAGCACGCTCAACTCGTCTTCCGGCCCAAGAGTTCGCAGTAGCCTGTATGCCCCGACAGCGTGATCGAGCACGTGGACATCGATCGACGCCACCCGGTTATCGGAGATCCACACTAGCCAGTAGAAGGGGATGCCGGCCGAGGCATACTCTCCCATTTTCTCCACCCGGTCGGTCTTGTCACTTCCAGGCGACACAACCTCAACGATCACCCGGATGTAAGAAGCCGGCAGCGGGCGCACGTCATCGGGGGCACAGTTGTGCAATGCGAGGTCTGGCCGGCGGATCGTTGCCATGGGAACTTCCCAGAGGATGACATCGAAGTCGTTGCTCACGTCCAGGCAGGAACCTGGATGCAGCGCGACGTAATCGGCAGCGGCCGAGTCGAGCACGGCCGCTAGGCGCCGGGCCGCGGCCTGATGCGCACGCCGGGGTGCCTCACACCTGACGGCCTGCCCGTTTACTACCTCCACTTGGCGGCAGAACTCTTCGGGCAGCTCTCGCCAGATCTCGACGGTGATCGGCTCAGGCTGGAGGTTCTCCGGAGTCGCCCAGTCATGGATGGCGCCCATAGCCCTCTTCCTGTGGTGGCCTGCCTACATAGTCCGCATTGCACGTTCATGGTAGTGGCGGTCTTCCACGGTGGACCATACAGGACCATGGCGGACCAGCCACCTTCTCTGACTACCTCTGACCGGCGCCAGGCGACTGGGCGATAGATCCCGCGCAGCAACCACCGCGCGACGTGTTCGATGTCTACTTACTCGGCGTCGTTGATGACTCCACTCGGGCCTTCAGCCGCACTAGTGTCTTGGTCATATTGCGACTCAGCTGCTGGCGGCGCAACGTGATGACATCCACCAAGTGCATCCACCACGGGATCCAGCGCACTTCGTACGACTCGGTGACCAGCGTGCCCTGACCGACCGGGCGCAGCCGGTAAGTCCAGAGCGTTCCCTCCCGGCCGCCTTCTTCTGTCACGAAGGAAAACTCCCGGGCTGGCTCGGCGCTGATCACCCTGCCGCGACGAGACCAGGTCAGCGGCCCGCCCCGGTTGTGACCCATGAACCGGGCGCCGGGCAGCGGGCCGGCTGCGCCGTCGAGCCACTCGACACTGCGGCACTCCGGGCTGAACTCGCCCATTCGCGTCAGATCGCTCACCGCGTCGTACACCTGCTGTGGCGTCGCGTCGATCTGGATGCTGCACTCGCCTCGCATGGCATATTCCTTCCGGATCAACACATAAGCTACTGCTATTAGCTTTTGCTCGCAAGAGTAGCCTGAGAGTCTGTTGCTTTCAGATGCTACGGTGGCCGGACAGGCGGTAATGATGAGGAGCACGGTGACGACGAGCACATCAGTCCCGGCCGTTGACGGCGCGGCGAACGAAACCGGCAGGCCGCTCGACCGGCGGGCCCGGCGCCGTCAGGAGACCATCGAGGAGATCGTCGGCATCGCCATCGAGGTGATGACCGAGTCCGGCGTCAACGGGCTCAGCCTGGCCGAGGTGGCCCGCCGCCTGGGGGTGCAGCCGCCCTCGCTCTACAAGTACTTCCCCTCTATCGCGGCACTCTACGACGAACTGTTCCGCCGCGGCCATGAGCGGCACCTGGATGCAATGCGCCAGGCCATGAGGGAAGCCGGGCCAGGCATCCCCGCGCTGACCGCGGCGCTGGAGGCCAGCGGGCGGTGGGCGCTGGCGAACAGGGCCCTGGCCCAGCTGATGTTCTGGCGGCCGGTGCCCCGATTCATCCCGTCACCCGAAGCGCTCGCCCCGAGCGTCGAGATGCACGCGCTCCAGCGCTCGGCACTGGCCGGTGCCGTAGCCGAAGGCCAGGTCGGACCCGATGCCGACTCTGACGACGCCTGCTACGTGCTGAGCATCCTGATCAGCGGAGTGGTGAACCAGCACCTGGCCAACGAGCCGGAACTGCCCTGGGAGCAAGGCCGCTTCACCCGGCAGTTCCCGCGGCTCATCCAGCTCTTCGGCGCCGGCTACCCGCCCCGGCCCACAGCGCGAGGTGATTAAGGCTCTGTCCTAGGCACTGACGGGCCTGCAGGAGGCCGCCCAGCCGCGCGCCGTCAGGGGGCACGCCGCGGCTACCCCTCCGCCGAAGGTCCGGCATGCAAGCCCAGTTACGAGGCGGACGATTGGTCGGGCAGGGACACGCGCGGGGCGACAGCGCGCAGGGCTGGCTCCGCTTTGGCGTCGTGATTTTAATGGGGCGAGCGCCCGGGGTCCCCGAGGCCGCGACTGTCTGGCCGTTCAGCCGGGGGCTTCCTGCCGTGCTCTAGGTAGACAGGTCCTCGCTTATCGCGTGCACCGCGGTAGGCAGCCGCGAGCCGCCGTCCGTCTGCCGGCGTCAGCCGGGCCAGCGCGTCTTCACTCATGCACCGCGCCCTTAGAGGGTGCCTGCCGCCGGCAGCGCGGGCCGGTGGATCCAGGCGGCAAGGTCCGCGGGCGCGCATTCGGCGACTCGGGCGGCGTACCGGGGAAGCTCCTGCTCGCTGAGGACCTGCCGCCACTGGCCTGCCGTTCCACTGTGGAAGAACTGGCTGCGGTCGTGATAGAAGCCGTCGTGGCTGGCTTCGGGCGCGAGCTCGCCGGCCCGGCCCTTCATGACCGCGAACGTGGCGGCCTGGACCAGGTCCGGCCAGGCTGTCTCG
>DASWAE010000038.1:0-8393 GCA_036391275.1 Trebonia sp. | reverse complement strand
CTCACGAGGGGTGTGTCCGCGGAGCGCGGCTTGCGCGCTCCGCGGACGTTCCGCTTGCGGGCTAGTGCGGCAGGGCGCCTAGCTTGGTCACGTCGAGGGCGCCTGACGCGTACTGCTCCCTGAGGGTCGTCTTCTTGAACTTGCCGACCGAGGTCTTGGGGACCTCGGCAATGAAGCACCAGCGCTCGGGAAGCTGCCAGCGGGGGATCCGCTCGCCCAGGTAGGCGCGCAGTTCGTCTGGGGTCACCGGGCCCGCGTCCGGGCGCAGCACGACGGCGGCGAGCGGGCGCTCGCCCCACTTGTCGTCCGGCACTCCGATCACGGCCGCCTCGGCCACGGCCGGGTGCGCCATGATCAGGTTCTCTAGCTCCATCGAGGAGATCCACTCGCCACCGGACTTGATCACGTCCTTGGCCCGGTCGGTGAGCCTGAGGAACCCAGCCGGGTCGAGCGTGCCCACGTCGCCGGTCCGCAGCCAGCCGTCATGGAACTTCTCCGGTGCCGGGTCGTGGTAGTACGACCCGGTGATCCACGGACCGCGGCACTCAAGCTCACCCACGGCCTTGCCGTCGGACGGGAGCACCTCGCCGTCGTCGCCGGTGAGCCGGCCGTCGACGCCGCAGATCAGCCGTCCCTGAGCCACCCGGTACGGCCAGACCGCCTCGCCGCTGACGCCAGCCGGCTCGCGAGCGATCGAGCCGAGGGGCGAGAGCTCCGTCATCCCCCAGGCATGCGTCATCGTGAGGCCGTACTCGTCGGCGTACGCGCGCATGACCGCCTCCGGCAGCGCCGAGCCGCCGCACACCAGGGTGCGCAGCGAGGAGATGTCGCCACCGGACGCGCGCAGGTGGGCGAGCACCCCCTGCCAGATGGTGGGCACCCCCGCGCCCACGGTGACCTTCTCCGTCTCGACGAGCTTGACGATGGCGGCCGGGATCATGAACCGGTCCGGCATCACCAGGTCGGCGCCGGACATCATCGCCGCGTACGGCAGGCCCCAGGCGTTGGCGTGGAACTGCGGCACGATCGGCATGATCCGGTCGTGCTCGCCCACGCCGAGCCCGTTCATCGTGCAGGCGGCCATCGAGTGCAGGTAGCTGGACCGGTGGCTGTAGACGACGCCCTTGGGCAGCCCCGTCGTCCCGCTGGTGTAGCACATGGCGGCGGCCGAGCGCTCGTCGAGCTCAGGCCAGTCGAAGTCCGTCGAGGCGGCGGCGAGGAGGTCCTCATAGGAGTGGACCTCACGCCCTGACCCGGCGAGCGCGGCCAGCGCCGCCTCGTCGGCCGTGCCCGAGACGATCACGTGCTTGATGGTTTGCGCCAGCGGCAGCACCGGGGCGAAGAGCTGGATCAGCGAGGCGTCCACGATGACCGCGTAGTCGCCCGCGTGCGTGGCGATGTAGCCGACCTGGTCGGGGGCTAGCCGCAGGTTGAGCGTGTGCAGGACGGCGCCCATCGACGGTATCGCCAGGTAGGCCTCGAGGTGCTCGGCGTTGTTCCACATGAACGTGCCCACCCGCTGGTCGCCGTCCACGCCAAGGGAGCGCAGCGCGTTCGCCAGCCGGGCCGCCCGCTCGCCGACGTCGGCGTAACTGCGCCGCCTGGGTGCCTCATCTCCGGCGCAGGTGACAACTTCCTTGTCACCGAAGACCGTCGTGCCATAGCGCATGATCGTGGCGATCGTCAGCGGGTAGTCCATCATCGTGCTGCGCATCGGGCCCCCGCACCTCCTCTTTGAGCTCCCGGGCGGATCCCTGAGTATCAGGATCTCTTTGCGGTGATAGTGCCACGGACCTGGCACGCATTACACCCCTTGCCGGGACAGATCACATTGAATCCTCCGGACCTGGCTGGGCATCGGCGCCAAGCTCGGCGTCGTTCCTCAGCTTCGCCATGGCCCGGGCCACGGTGGACTTGACCGTTCTCACGGAGACGCCGACGCGGGCTGCGGCTGCTTCGGGGAACTCAGCCACACGCCGGTGAGCTGGCGGGCGATGGCACGGGTGATGCTGCTGTGCGTCGCCGCGCTTGCCGCCATCGGCGCCCCGCCGCTGCGCATGCCGGGCTCCGCCGGGCAGGCGTGGCTGACGCTGGTGGTGGCCGCTGCCGAGCTTGCCCTGCTCGCCCTGCTCTCACCGGAAGTCGGGCAGTTCCTGATCCGGCTGGGTCATGCCGAGCCGTGCGAGCTACGGGAGGTGCCCGTCGACCGGACGCTGGCCGCGCTGCGCTCGAGTGCGACGTGGCGGCGCTACCGGCAGTTCCTGGCCACGGCCGTCCCGGCCGATGTCTGGCGGGAGGCGTGCTGGCGTTTCGTGGTCTTCCCCGGCGTGCTGGCCGGCCGTCAGGTCGAGGTGGTCTTCGCGGTCTACCTCGCCGGCCGGCACGGCCCGGTACGCGTCGGCGTGCTCGACGACGAGGACGACCTCGCCGGGCCGTGGTCCCGGCCGTCCGCAGGCCCGCTACAGCTCTCTACCAACGTATAGGGAAAACGCAATAAAAAAGAATAGATTCGATAATCCGCCGAACGGGTGCGGCTGACTCCGGCACCGCCCGGAACTGACCCAGCAGGCTCGGTAGGAGTCTGGCGGAGATCTAGGCTGGCTGAGACCTCAGGAACTTGCCGAAATGCGGGACGGTGAACGCGATGAGGCCGCGTTCCGAGCTGTAGATCAGGCCCTTCTTGATCAGGCCGTCCCTAGCTGGCGACAGGCTTGACGGCCTACGGCCGAGCTCGTCGGCGACGGCCGACGTCGGCACCGGCTCGTCGCCGATCACGGCCATCGCGCGCATGTACTCACGCTCCGCCGGGGTAGCGCGCTCGTACCGTGAACCGAAGAACCCGACGGCAAGCTCGGCCTCGGCCTCAGGGGCGGCGACGGCCACGTCAGCCGCACCGATGGGGCTCGCGGCGGCGACGTCCCAGGTCACCTTGCCGTAGGCCTGCACGAAGTACGGGTAACCGTCAGCGGCCTGGTACAGCGCGTCCAGGGCATCCTGCTTGTAGAGCACGTCCTCGCGCTCCGCGGGCGCGATGAGCGCCTGATCCGCCGCGTCCCGGTCAAGCCGGTCGATTCTGGCGTAGCGGAACAACCGTTCTGAGTAACTCTTGCTCGCCGACAGCACTGAGGGCAGGTGCGGCAGGCCGGCGCCCACCACGATGAGCGGACCGCCGATCTGGGAGAGCTCATGGCAGGCGGCGCACAGCGCGGACACGTCCAGCGGGGGCACGTCCTGCATCTCATCGACGAACAAGGCGATGCCGACACCCAGGTCGGCCGCGACGGAAGCGGCGTCGGTGAACAGCTCGGTCAGGTCGACCTCGAGGTCGCCCGAGTCGGCCCGGCCGCGGGCGGCGGGCACGTCGATGCCGAACTGCGCGCTGACCGTGGATCCCTTAGGTGCCTTGGGATCGCGCAGCGCGAACGCCTTAAGCACGCCGAGGAAGTCATCGATCCGGTCGGGAGCGCGGTGCCTGGGCGCGAGTTCACGGACCGCCATGTGCAGCGCACTAGCGACCGGCCGGCGGATGGACTGGTCCGGGCGCGCCTCGAGCTTGCCCGTTCCCCACAGGCGTTGCAGAGCCATCGACCGGAACGTGTTGAGCAGTACGGTCTTGCCGACGCCGCGCAGGCCGGTGAGAACCATGGAGCGCTCTGGCCTTGCCCTGGCCACTCGCTCAAGTACGACCTCGAACTGGCCGATCTCCCGGTCTCGCCCGGCCAGCTCTGGCGGCCGCTGCCCGGCACCGGGCGCGTAGGGGTTACGTACGGGGTCCACGATCGGACTCTATGCTGCCGTCTAGCGGGATCCGTAGATTTCCGTAGAGAGCGCTACCGGCGTGTCGCGCGCCACCGCGCACCGCGCGGCGCACAGCCCGTGCACCAGGCAGGGCTAGTTATTGCGGCCGAGGAAGCGCTTATGCGCCTCGGCCAGCCTGAGGTAGGCACGCGCCGCGATCTCAGCCCGGCGGGCGGCGTACTCGTGCGGCGCCACCTCGAACCGGGTGAGCGCCACCTGCACGGCCGCGAGCTCGGACTCGTACTCGTCCTCGATCGTCAGCGCGTCATCGACGTACTGGGTATCCGCCTTGCTCATGTTGCCGGTCACGCTGCCGCCTTTCTTCCTGCACCCCCGGCATGACAGTCAACCGCATGGCGGTCCGTGCACGGGCTAAGCTGGGCAAACTCATTTTTAACAACAGGAACACTCATGGCTGGGAACCTCACGGGGCCATCAACGTAGCCGGGCGTTAAGTGTGATCTGGATCACACTTACCGGCTAGTCGGGCGACTCGGACGGGTGCCCGCCCTGGTTGATCCTGGCCAGGTACGCGTTATAGGCCGCGAGCTGATCGTCGTCCGCGTCGACATCGACGACCCGGGCCGGGCCCCTGACGGCGCTGCCCCGCACGAGGCGGTCGGCCGTCACGGGGGGCCCGGACTCGGCGATCCGCTCCGCCAGGGACGACCGGCGAGCCGTCTCGAGCCAGCCCATGCCCGCCGACGGGCGCGATTCCCTGGTCCACTGGAAGAACGTCACCATGATCACCGCGAACATGATGGCCGCGCCGCCGATCCACATCACCGCGCCGCCCTCGTGCAGGTCACTCACGGCGGACGGGCCCCACGAGCGCGGGTCAAGCGGCTTGAACGGGTCGGTCTGGTAGGAGCCGAGCACCACCCCGGTGAACGCGTCCACCGGCATGGCGATGAAGAGCAGGAACAGCCGCAACGGATAGGAGACCTTCCACCGGATGGGCTCCTTGCCGATCAGCGGCAGGAAGTACAGGTACCCGACGACGAGGTAGAGGACGTGCTCCGCCTGGTGGACCGCTTCGTACTCGGTGACCAGGTTCAGGAAGCTGGTCAGGTGCGTGCCGACGACCGTGGCCGCGTAGGCGGCGACGCCGAAGGCGGGCCAGGTCAGCCATTGCACCGGCCGCGACCTGATGAGCCGCTTGACCCCGGTGTGCAGCGGGTTCCTGCTCGCGTGCAGCAGCAGGGTCACTGGCTGGCCCGCGACGAGCAGCGGCGGCGCGATCATGAGCAGCATCAGGTGCTGGACCATGTGGTCCCAGAAGAGCGTGCCGTCGTACGTGCCGATCCCGCTCTGCGTGGCCAGGTTGATGACGAGCAGGCCGAGCAGGAACAGGATCGTCCGGAGCAGCGGCCAGGGGCGCCGCGGGTGCCGGCGCCTGACCCGGATCACGCCCCACAGGTAAGCCATGGCGAGGAGCGCGGTAAACGCCGTGACGACCGGGGCGAACTGCCAGTCGGCGGCGGCTTCGCCCCAGCTGAACGGCGGCAACATGGCGCCTCCTCCCTCATCCAGAGGTTACCCCTCTCCTACGCGCTGTCGTAATCGGCTGGCGCGGCGGAGAAGGCGGGGAAGGAGGAGTCAGCTGGTTGAGGGCGATGGCCAGTTACAGGTGATCTGCGGATTGACACCGAGGTAGTTGAGCGGCCCGGTCAGCATCGTCGCGGCGATGGTCGCCCCGGCGCTGCAGGTTCCGGGCAAGTTGGCGAAGTAGCCCCGCTGGCCCGCGGCGGCGGCCCCGATAATCAGCCAGACGAAGAGGATCAGCGTTTTTCTCGACATGTCCCTCCGTCTCCTCCCGGCAACGACCACAACATACCTAGCCTGGATAATAGCCGCCTGATGTCTAGATCCGGCATATTGCAGTCATCGCCGCGCCGGGAACGGGCCTTAGCTCGGACGGCCTCCTAGGCCGATGGCAGCCTCTCGGCGGCGGCTAGCCGGGCATTCGAGGCCGCGACCTGCTCGGGGTCGATCTCGAAGCCCACGTAGGAGCAGCCGAGCGAGACGGCGGCGAGCCCGGAGGTGCCGCTGCCGGAGAACGGGTCGAGGACTACCACGTCCGTGCCGCACCGCCCCAGGGCGGAGACGCAGCGCCGTGGTAGCTCGACCGGGAAGCGCGAGTAGTGCGCCGGCCCGGTCAGCCGCTCGTTGGAGAACTCCCACACGCTCTTCACCGGGGGATCGGTCAGGAACGCGTGCTTCTCCGTCCGCGCGAACAGGAAGACCGACTCGTGCGCCCGGTGCGGCCGACGGCAGCGTCCCTCTGGCAGGGGATTCTTCTTCCGCCAGATGACCTCACCGCGAAACAGCCAGCCGTCGTCGCACATGCCGATGACCACGCGGTACGGCAGCGCCAGCAGGTTGCCGTAGCTCAGCCACGGTGCTTCCGCCCGCACGTACGCCTTACGCCTCGCCCGCGGCTTGACGTACGCCGAGTTGTTGCCGTCAAGCCCGGTCCCGCCTGGCCCGAGGGAACTGTATCCCCGGTCGCCCGGCCGCCAGTTCACCGGCGTGTTGTAGGCGTCGCCGATGTTGAGCCAGACGATTCCGTCGCGCTTCACCTTGGGCTTGAATACCCGGAATGTCTCTACCAGGCGCCCGACGTACTCCCTTGGGTCCTCCTCGGCTCCCATGCCCGCGGACGTCCGCTGTCCCCAGTAAGGCGGCGAAGTTACGAGCACGTCGACGCTTTCGTCAGGCAGGTCGGCGCCAAGCTCCGCGCAGTTCCCGTGGGCGACCCGATTAATGAGATAGGGGCCAAGCTTGTTCGGACCCATCAGCCCTCCGCGGCCGCGATAACCCGAGTGGTGCCTCGCTCTAGTTAACTCTTTTCCGCCTGCCCGTCGACCGGGAATTTGGCAGGCCGGAAACATCGGGATGAATAGCGCTCGTGGGGGCGCGACGAGGACTGTCGCACCGCCGCAAACCCGGGACGGACGGGAAGCGGCGCGGAACTGCGCGACGCCTGATTGTCCGTCCGTCATCTAAGCCTCGTGTTACCCACTAGCCCCTGTGGATGCACGCGTAACACATGATCCTGAAGGGTTATGTGGTCGAGAAGGGTTATAGGGGCGATAGCACGTATAAGCCTTCATAATAATGAAACTGCCGAGGGCGGACGCAAACCCGACTGGCTTCTTCGCGACATTTCGTTGATAACAGGTCGAAGATGGCGGAGGGCGTGGGATTCGAACCCACGAGCAAGGTCACCCCTACTAGCGGTTTTCAAGACCGCCGCCATCGGCCACTAGGCGAGCCCTCCTGTGTGCAACAACCTTACGCGAGCGGGACCTCCGCTGCGGCACAGCTCCGTCAACCAACAGGGCTGATCGATCCGGGACCTGCGCGGCTGGGTCAGCTATGAGGCTCGGCCGGGGACGGCTAGGGGCGGGACGCGAAGCCGTCGGCTACCGCGGCGGCGAGGCACAGGTAGGCGTCGGTGGTCTCGGTGTCGAGGTACTCGAGGTGAACCTCGGCGCCCTCCTCCAGGTGCGGGTCGTAGGGGATCCGCACCACGGCCCGGCAGCGCGCGGCGAAGTGCTGCTCAAGGCGGTCGAGGTCGACCATGGACTTGCCCTTGCGGACGGCGGAGAGCACGACCACGGCGTTGCGGACCAGATTGCCATGGCCGTGCGCGTCAAGCCAGTCAAGCGTCGCGCTCGCGCTGCGCGCGCCGTCCACCGACGGGGAGCTGACCAGCACGATCTGGTCGGCGAGCTCAAGGATGCCCGCCATGGCCGAGTTCAGCAGCCCGGTACCGCAGTCGGTGATGCAGATCGAGTAGTAGTGCTCAAGGACGCCGGCCACCACCCGGTAGTCGTCGGCACTGAACGCCACGGAGGCCCCGGGATCGCGGTCGGACGCGAGGATCTCCAGCCTGCTCGGTGTCTGGGAGGTGAACGCGCGGACGTCGGCGTACCTGCCGACCTGGGCGCGCCTGTTCAGCAGGTCGCGGATGGTCGCCCTGGTCTCAAGCTGGACCTTGTCGGAGAGGGTGCCCCTGTCCGGGTTTCCGTCCACCGCGATGACCCGGTCGCCGCGCAGCGAGGCCAAGGTGGCGCCGAGGCCCACCGTGACCGTGGTCTTGCCGACGCCGCCCTTGAGGCTGAGCACGGCGATCCGGTGGTGGCCGCTGGCCACGGGGGTCCTGATCCGGTTGGCGAGGTCGCGGCGCCGCATGCTCGCGGCCGACTCGCCAACGCGGACGAGCCCTCCGGTGATGCGGTACACCGCCTGCCGCCAGCCACCGTCCGGTGCCTCCCGCTTGCCGGGCAGCAGCAGGTCAGACGTGAGCGCCTCCGAGGTGGGCCGCTGCGCGAGCTCCTCCGCCTGGGTGACGACGGCTGGCGGGGGGGCGGCGGGGCGCCCCGCCGTCGTGTGCGGCGGCAGCGCCGGCGGCGCGGACAGCTGGTCGCCGACCGCCTCGTAGTCAGCGGCGGCGCGCACCTGTGACCACGGCACCGCCGGGCCGTGCAGCGGCGGCGCGGCGGCGGGCGCGCGCGGCGGCGCGTACGGGTCGGCCGACCAGACCTGGTTTGGTGGCTCGGCTGACCGCGGGGGGAGGGAGGGGCGCG
>DASWAE010000037.1:0-18409 GCA_036391275.1 Trebonia sp. | reverse complement strand
AAGATCGTCGCGGTGACCGGCCAGTCCAACGTCACCGGTGTGATCCCGCCGGTCGCGGAGATCGCCGCGCTCGCGCACGAGGCGGGCGCGCTGGTGCTGTGCGACGCCGCGCAGTCCGTGCCGCACCACCCGGTCGACGTGCAGGCCCTGGACGTCGACTTCCTGGCCTTCTCCGGGCACAAGATGCTCGGCCCGCTGGGGCTCGGCGTGCTGTACGGGAAGTACGACCAGCTCGACGCACTGCCGCCGTTCCTTACCGGCGGGTCGATGATCGAGGTCGTCCGGATGGAGGAGACCACGTTCCTGCCGCCGCCCGCGAAGTTCGAGCCGGGGGTCCCGGCGGTCTCGCTGGCCGCGGGCCTTGGCGCGGCGGTCGATTACCTGACCGACCTCGGCATGGACAACGTCGCCGCGCACGAGGAGTCGCTCACCGCGCACGCGCTCGGCGCACTCGGCGAGATCCCCGGTGTCCGGATCATCGGGCCGGTGACCACCTCAGGCCGCGGCGGCACGGTCGCGTTCGAGGTGGACGGCGTGCACGCGCACGACGTCGGCCAGGTCCTGGACGAGCTGGGCATCGCGATCAGGACCGGCCACCACTGCGCGTGGCCGCTGCACCGCACGCTCGGCTGCCAGGCCTCCAACCGCGCCAGCTTCTACGTATACAACACGCTCGATGAGGTAGACGCACTGGCGGACGGTATCCGCTACGCCAAGCAGTTCTTCCGTGGGTGAGCACCCATGAGTACTTCTGACCATAGACGCGCACCGGAACAGCGGGTAACGAGAAAGCGTTACAGAAGACACTATGCAGCTTGAGGACATGTACCAGGAGATCATCCTGGACCACTACAGGAACCCGCACCACAAGGGGCTGCGGGATCCCTTTGACGCTGAGGTTTTCCAGGTCAACCCGACCTGCGGCGACGAGGTGAAGCTCCGGGTCGCGCTGAAGCCGGGCGTGGACGGCGAGGCGGTCGTCGAGGACGTCTCGTATGAGTCCCTTGGCTGCTCGATCAGCCAGGCCAGCGCGTCGGTGATGAGCGACCTGGTGATCGGCAAGCCGGTCAGCGAGGCCATGAAGATCGGCGACGCCTTCCTTGAGCTGATGCAGTCCAAGGGGCAGCTTGAGCCCGACGAGGACGTCCTGGAGGACGCGGTGGCGTTCGCCGGCGTCTCCAAGTACCCGGCGCGGATCAAGTGCGCGCTGCTCGGCTGGATGGCGTGGAAGGCAGCGACCGCGCAGGCCCTCGCCAGTTCCGAGACCCTTAAGGAGCGAGCATGACCGAGGCAGGTACCACCGAGACGGGCGCCGTTCCGGCGCTCACCGACGAACAGGTCAAGCAGAAGACCGAGGACGTCCTCGAGGCGCTGCGCGACGTGGTCGACCCTGAGCTCGGCATCAACGTGGTCGACCTCGGCCTGGTCTACGGCGTGCTGCTCGACGGCCCGGACCGTGCCACCCTCGACATGACGCTGACCAGCGCGGCGTGCCCGCTCACCGACGTGATCGAGGAGCAGGCGGCGGAAGCGCTCAAGGACATCGTCGAGGACTTCAGCATCAACTGGGTGTGGATGCCGCCGTGGGGTCCGGAGAACATCACCGAAGACGGCCGCGAGCAGCTGCGCGCCCTCGGCTTCAACATCTAGGTTCTTCTTCGCGCGCCCGCTTCCACCGCTGGCCCACCCCGGCCCACTCCCACCGCTGCCCCAACCCCGGCCCCACCCCCCACCGCGGTAACCGCCACGGAGCGCCGGGCGGGCGGGCTGGCGGCCGTCTCCTTAACTGGTTGCGGGACCCGTGGCCCGAGGCGAGACTCCCGGGTGTGAGTTCACCGTTTCAGGATGCGCTTGAGGCGCGGGATCTCGCTGGGCTGCGTGCCTGTGCAAAGGCTGACCTGCATGTGCACGCGGGGTTTGGCAGCGGGGACCGGGAGTTCCTCAAGGCGGCGACCGGCTTGGACATCAGGCCCGTGGACCGGGTGCTCGCCTCGATGGATGACATGCACGCCTGGGCGCGCGATCAGGCCGGAGACCGCTTCCACCGGATGCCCGGCCGGATGCTCGGCATCGAGGCGACGTTCGTCCAGGCCCGCAAGGACGGGGTGACCCGGCTCGAGGCCGGCGAGGACGTATGGGGGATCACGCTGCATGACGGGTCGGCTCGGGCCGTCTGGGCGATGCTGCAGGCCGCGCGGGCCAGCGGCGCCCCCGGGATCGAGTGGATTCCGGCGCTCGGGCTTTCCCGGCACTGCGCGGCGCCGGCCCTGGAGCGGTGGCTGGCGCCCTTCCTCGAGCTGGGTGCCTTCCGGACGCTCGACCTGTCGGGGGACGAGTTCGCTCAGCCGATCGAGGTGTTCGCGCCCCTGTACCGGCGGGCGAAGGCGGCCGGCCTGCGGCTGAAGGCGCACGTCGGGGAATGGGGGACCGCCGCCGACGTCTGGCGGGCGGTCGAGCTGCTAGAACTGGATGAGGTGCAGCACGGGATCGCGGCGGCCGCCTCGCCGGCCACGATGCGGTTCCTCGTGCGGGCGGGGGTGCGGCTGAACGTCTGCCCGACCTCGAACGTGATGCTGGGGCGCGTCGCGCGGATCGAGGAGCATCCGGTCCGCCGGCTCTTCGACGCCGGCGTGCGGGTGACCGTCGGCACCGATGACCCGCTGATGTTCGGGACGAGCCTGTCCGGGGAGTTCCTCGCGCTGTTCAACGCTGGCGTGATGACAGCGGCGGAACTGGACGCGGTGCGCCTGGAGGCACTGAGCGGACCGCTGTGAGCGTGCCGGCATCACCCCGGTCATTGCACTGAGGCGCTTGATAAGCGCTGCTTGCCGATTTTGCCCAGGTGGGTGTCCTGGAAGCTGCTGGTGAACTTCAGGCCGTAGCCGAGGACCCGGTCGCCGGCGATGTGGAAAGCCCACAGCAGTCCAAGGAACGCGGCCCAGCGCGACCCGCTCAGGACATAGCTCAGCAGCAGCGCGCCAGGCACGACGTAGGCGTGCACCAGGTTGTAACCGACGGCGCCGACACGGTTGTTGAGTGCGTAGCCCGCCATTGACACGTCGAACGCGATGAAGAGGAGCGGGAGCCACCACCAGGAGAAGCGCAGGTGGACGAAGGCGACGACAACCGCCGCGCCGATGGCGAGGTTTTCCGCTCGCTCGAACCAGACCGGCAACCGCGTCATGGCGTTACCGCGCCGCAGCCTCGAGGGTGAGCCGCACGGCCTCGCTCACGCCGCCGTCCCACGCTGGCCCGTGCCCCGGCAGGACCCAGGTCGCATCGAGTTCGCCCAGGCGGGCGAGAGAGGACATGGCCTGGGCGGGTTCGAGCGTGAACGGCGCGGGCTTAGGGCCGGTCGCGCCGGTGAGGACGTTGCGGGTCGTCATGGTGTCGCCGATGAAGAGGGCGTCGACCGCCGGGACGTGGACCGCGACGCTCCCGGGCGTGTGGCCAGGCACGTGGATGATCCGGGGCGAGCCAGGAACGTCGAGCACCTGGCCGTCTTCCAGCGGCTGCAGCTTGCCGGCCGGCGGGATCTTGAGCCCGCCCTGGGTCGCCGAGTACCACATGAAACCAGCCAGCGGCCCGATCTTGACCGGCCCCCAGCCGCTGTTGGGCTTCTTTACCTCCAGGTGAGCCCGCGCGTCGTCAGCGGGGTGGAGGTAAGCCGCGAGGCCTGTCTCGCGGCTCAGCTTGGCGGCAAAGCCAATGTGGTCGGTGTCGCCGTGGGTGAGGATCAGTGCCCGCACGTCGTCGAGGGTCTTGCCAAGCCGCGCGAGTTCGCTGTTCAGATGCCTCCAGTAGCGAGGCAGCCCAGCGTCGATGATCGTCACGCCATCCGTACCGACGATGAGGTAGCTGTTGACGATGTCCGATCCGATCCGGTACAAGCCCTTGGCAATCTGCATGGCGATGCCTTTCACGTGGACAACGAAGGCTATGAGGGTTAGCCTTCATTAGGCTACGATAGTTAGCCTTGACGGCCTCCCGCAATAGAATTACCTTCGTTCACCGATATTTCGCTCCCAGGGGGCCGGTTGCCCGCGCACGCACAGACCTCGACCGACGCCATCGTGGCTGCCGGGCGAAACCTGCTTGAAGAGCGCGGCATGGAGGCCCTGACCATGCGGGGCGTGGCCAGCGCCGTCGGAGTGCGCGCGCCGTCCCTCTACAAGCGGGTTCGCGACCGGTCCGACCTCGTGCGGCTCATCCTGGAGGACGTGGCCGACGAGTTGACCTCGGCGCTCGACGCGGCGGCAGGCTGCGGCGACCCTGTCGCGGACGCGCGGGCGATGGCATCTGCCTACCGCGCATTCGCCCACGACAACCCGGTCACGTACTCGCTCATGTTCGCCGCGCAGGCCGCCGCGCCTGGCGGGAAGGCACGGTCTATACGGTCTTCGGCCACCTTCCTGCGCACGATCGCGGAACTCGCCGGCCCGGACCGCGCGCTGTCGGCGGCGCGCCTGATCGTGGCCTGGGCGCATGGGTTCATCGTGATGGAACTCGCCGGAGCGTTCCTGCTCGGCGGCGACGTGGAGGAAGCCTGGGAATTCGGCCTTGACCGCATCTTGACGGCCGTCCGGCAAGCCGACGAGGTCCCGCACTTAGTCGCGGCGGTAGAAGGGGCGGGTGTTGTCGGAGAGCTGCCCGGACGGTCGCTTGGATCGGTCGGGAGCATGGAGACTACCTCGTTGGCCTTGCGGACTCCGTGACGTGCGTAACGGTTGGTATGCACGGTCAGTTAACAGGATAGGACTGTGTGTGGTGAAGAACGTCGCAGGTAGTGGCGCTAAATGGGTCGACGTTTCGCCTGCCCGGTTCCCCGGCTGGATCGCCTCGTTTGCCGTGCGGCACGGTGTTTCCGCGCCATCCGGGGCAGGCGACGCACCGGAAAATTCCCTGATCGTGACCCGTGATACGCACTATGTGACATTCATCGCACCCGACGGTGCGGTCGCGGAATGCCACCCGCCGTTCCCGGAGTCGCTCGGCTGGCCGGCGGGCGCCGGCGCGGCCCCCGTGGCGGGCCCCGCCCCAGCGTCGATCACCGCGGCGGTTGCCAGCCACGCGGCGGCGCCCAGGTCCGTCGGCGTGCTGCTCGTCCGGCTCGGCGGCTACGCGGCCGGCGTCTTCACCGGGTACCCGCCGGCGCTCGCGGACGCCAAGACCGGGTCCCGGCCGGTGCACGGCCGCAGCGCCGCGGGCGGCTGGTCGCAGCAGCGCTTCGCCCGGCGCAGGGAGAAGCAGGCGAACGAGGCCCTCGACGCCGCGGCGGAGGCGGCGGTCCTCGTCTTCACCCGCTGGAGCTCCGGCGCGGGTGCGCCGGGTAAAGGCGCGGCGGCGGGACGCGCGCGCCGGCTCGACGCGGTGGTCCTCGGCGGGGACAAGCGGGCGGTGGCCGAACTGCGCGATGACCCGCGGCTCGCCCCGTACCTGGCCATCGCGACGGAGCGGTTCCTGACCGTGCCCGACCCCAGGCGGGCCGTGCTCGAGGCGGCCCCCAGGGGGTTTCTCGCGGTGAAGATCCGGCTGACCGAGCCGTAGGCCAGGCCGGACCACCGGGCAGGCCAGGTCGCGGCCGAGCGACGTGGGAAAGGGGGCTGGTCAGGTATTCTCGGTAATCATGATCGTCGCCAGTGGCATAGAGCTGCGTGCTGGTGCCCGGCTCCTGCTGGCGGACGCGTCCTTTCAGGTCGCCGAGGGAGACCGCATCGGCCTCGTCGGCAGGAACGGCGCGGGTAAGACCACTCTCGCCAAGGTGCTCTCCGGCGCCGCCCAGCCGGCCGGGGGCACCGTCCGGCAGACCGGCAGCGTCGGCTACCTCCCGCAGGACCCGCGTACCGGGGACCTGGGCACCCTCGCGCTCGACCGCATCCTGTCCGCGCGCGGCCTCGACGAGGTACTGATCGAGATGCGCCGGGCAGAGGCGCTGATGTCGGACGCCGACCCGGCGAAGGCGGAGAAGGCGATCCGCCGCTACGGCTCGCTCAGCGACCGGCTCGCGGTGCTCGGCGGGTACGCGGCGGAGTCCGAGGCGGCCGCCATGGCCGCGTCGCTCGGGCTGCCCGACCGCGTGCTGCGCCAGCCGCTGCGCACGCTGTCCGGCGGACAGCGCAGGCGCGTCGAGCTGACGCGGATCCTGTTCTCCGACGCGCAGACGCTGCTGCTCGACGAGCCGACCAACCACCTGGACGCGGACTCCATCACCTGGCTGCGCGATCACCTCAAGAACTACCGCGGCGGCCTGCTCGTCATCAGCCACGACGTGGACCTGGTCGAGCAGGTCGTCAACAAGGTCTTCTACCTGGACGCCAACCGCTCCGTGCTCGACATCTACAACGTCGGCTGGAAGGCCTACCTCACCCAGCGCGAGGCCGACGAGCGGCGCCGCAAGCGGGAGCGGGCCAACGCCGAGCGGCAGGCCTCCGCGCTGCAGTTGCAGGCCGCCAAGCTGGGCGCCAAGGCGACCAAGGCCAAGGCGGCGCAGAACATGGCCCGCCGCGCGGACCGCCTGCTCGCGGGCGTGGAGGCCGAGCGGCAGGCCGACCGGGTCGCCCGGCTGCGGTTCCCCGAGCCCGCCCCGTGCGGCAAGACGCCGCTGACGGCGCAGGGGCTGTCCAAGTCCTACGGGTCCCTCGAGGTGTTCACCGACGTGGACCTCGCCATCGACCGCGGCAGCCGGGTGGTCGTCCTCGGCCTCAACGGCGCGGGCAAGACCACCCTGCTGCGGCTGCTGGCCGGCGTGGAGAGCCCGGACACCGGAATGGTCGCCCCCGGGCACGGGCTAAGGCTGGGCTATTACGCCCAGGAGCACGAGACCCTCGATACCGAGCGGTCACTCATCGAGAACATGCGCACCGCCGCTCCGGAACTGACCGATACCGAGCAGCGTAAAGTCCTCGGCTCATTTCTCTTCTCCGGCGATGATGTCGATAAGCCGGTCGGCGTTCTTTCCGGCGGTGAGAAGACGCGATTGGCTCTAGCGCTCCTTGTTGTTTCCGGTGCCAATGTGCTGCTGCTCGACGAGCCGACCAACAACCTTGACCCGGCGAGCCGCGAGGAGATCCTGGCCGCCCTGGCCGCGTACCGCGGCGCCATTGTGCTAGTCACCCACGACGAGGGCGCGGTGGACGCGCTTTCACCGCAGCGGGTGATTGTGCTGCCCGAGGGCACGGAAGACACCTGGTCGGCCGATTTCGCCGACCTGGTCGCTCTCGCCTGACCCGCCGCCGCCAATTCACGTCTCCCGCGGACAGGCGCCCGCCCGGCTACGGCCGGCCACTATCCACCGGCAACTATCACTCGCCAGGCTGTGGCCAACGACGCCCCGATAGGTGATCATTACGTCAGGGGAAGTAACGCAATGAGTGCTGTACCTTACGGGAGGTAAAGGTGGCCGACACGGCGACGATCCGGAAAGGCACCCGAGTCACCGGCGCGGACCGCAGCAAGCTGGCGACCGACCTGAGGGCCCGCTATGACGCCGGCGAGTCCATCAGGTCACTGGCTAGCGCGACCGGGCGGTCCTACGGCTTCATCCACCGCATACTCACCGAGACCGGAGTCGCGCTGCGCGGCCGGGGCGGTGCCACCAAGAGGTAGCGCACCCGGCGGTTAAGCAGCCCGTTCGCCCGCCGGAAAACAATGACGGGGCAATATCACCCGGGAACTATGATCGGGTAAATGATGATCCACGGCCCCGCGTTCGGGGTGGCGCGCGGGTTCCGCATGGACCCATCTGTTACCAAGCAGAAACTCAAGCCGGGGACACTCAAGCGGATCGCCGGGTACGCGCGCCCCTACCGGGTGCAGCTCACCATCTTCCTGTTCGCCACGGCTCTCGACGCCGTGATCACCGTCGTCAACCCGCTGCTGCTGCGCGAGCTGATCGACAACGGCATCATCGCCCGTGACGAGGCCATCGTCATCGGCGTGGCGCTGGCCGTCGCCGGGGTAACCCTGCTCGACGCGCTCCTCGGCGTGGTGAACCGCTACTTCTCCGCGCGGATCGGCGAGGGCCTCATCTACGACCTGCGCACTCAGGTCTTCGACCACGTGCAGCGGCAGCCGCTCGCGTTCTTCACCCGCGCCCAGACCGGGTCGCTGGTCAGCCGGCTGGACGGCGACGTGATGGGCGCGCAGACGGCCATCGTGGGCGTGCTGTCCAGCGTGCTGTCCAACGTCCTGTCGCTGATCGTCATCCTGGTCACCCTGTTCTACCTGTCCTGGCTGGTCAGCCTCGCCGGGCTGGTGCTCATCCCGCTGTTCATCCTCCCCGCCCGCGCCCTCGGCCGCCGCATGCAGCGCCTGTCGCGTGAGTCGATGCAGCTCAACGCCGAGATGGGCACCACCATGACCGAGCGGTTCAACGTGGCGGGCGCGATGCTCGCCAAGCTCTACGGCCGCCCGCGCGAGGAGTCGGAACTGTTCGCCGCGAAGGCGTTCAAGGTCCGCGAGATCGGCGTCACCCGGGACATGTACGGGACCGTGTTCATGATCGCGATCACCCTGCTCACCGGGCTGTTCACCGCGGTGACGTACGGCGTCGGCGGCGCGCTGGTGATCCACGGGGCGTTCCAGTTCGGCACGCTCGTCGCGGTCGCCCAGCTGCTCGCGCGGGTCTACGGCCCGATCGGGTCGCTGTCCAACGTGCAGGTCCAGGTGATGACCGCCCTGGTCAGCTTCGACCGGGTGTTTGAGGTCCTGGACCTGGAACCGCTGATCAAGGAGAAGCCGGGCGCGCTGACCCTGCCCGCCCGCGACGCGTCGGGCACCGCGCCGTCCATCGCGTTCGACCGCGTGTCGTTCCGCTACCCGACGGCGCAGGAGGTGTCCCTCGCCTCGCTCGAGTCGATCGCGCTCAAGCAGCCGGAGCGGACCGACGCCGCCGCCGGCGTGCTGCACGACATCTCGTTTACCGCCCCCGCAGGGAAGCTCACCGCGCTCGTCGGCCCGTCGGGCGCGGGAAAGACCACGATCACCCAGCTGGTCTCCCGCATGTACGACCCGAACGACGGGGCGGTGCTCATCGGCGGCCACGACATCCGCGGCGTCACGCTCGAGTCGCTGCACGACGTGGTCGGCGTCGTCACCCAGGACGCGCACCTGTTCCACGACACCATCCGCACCAACCTGCTGTACGCGCGGCCGGGCGCGACCGAGGCCGAGATCGTCGAGGCGTGCAAGGCCGCGCAGATCTGGGACCTGATCTCGGTGCTGCCCGACGGCCTCGACACGATCGTCGGCGACCGCGGCTACCGGCTGTCCGGCGGCGAGAAGCAGCGCGTCGCCCTGGCCCGGCTCCTGCTCAAGGCCCCGTCCATCGTGGTCCTCGACGAGGCGACCGCGCACCTGGACTCGGAGTCCGAGGTCGCCGTGCAGCAGGCCCTGTCGGTCGCGCTGCAGGGCCGGACGTCGCTGGTCATCGCGCACCGGCTGTCGACCGTCCGCGAGGCCGACCAGATCCTGGTCATCGAGGCGGGCCAGGTCGCCGAGACCGGCACCCACGAGCGGCTGCTCGCCGCGGGCGGACTGTACGCGGACCTGTACCTGACCCAGTTCAAGGCGCAGGAAAACCAGGAGCAGTTCGCCGAACGAGGGCGTGGCTCCGCCATCACCGCCCCGCCCCTCTTCGTCGGCGAGGGACCCGGGCCGGTCGGCTTCCGGCGCGGGAACGGCGGCCGCCCGCCAGGGCTACCGCGCGACTAAGCTGCCATCTTCCGGGGTACGGGGGGTCGCCCCCCCGGGGAGACGGCCGCGCGCCCGGTACGATGGCGGAGCCATCGGGCGCGCACCGGGGGGTACGGGGGGTCGCCCCCCCGGGAGACAAGAGCTACTTATAGCCCAGACGGCGCAGCTCCTCGCCCGCGACCTTCTCCACGTCCGCGAGCTGACTGTAGGAGAGGGTGCGCCGCCATTCGTTCTGCACCGGCTTGGCCCGCCTGCCCGGCGGGGGCGCTGGCGCGGCGACCTTCGACCCGGTGAAGCTGGACAGCGCCGCGGCGGCCGCGCCGGGGTCGCGCGCCATGTCCTCGTAGCGCAGCGTCTTGAGCTGGTTCTCCGGCAGCGCCCGGCGCAGCCGGGCGGCGATCCTGATCGCGCCGCGCCAGCGCAGCGCGCACTTGCCCGCGCCGGACAGCGACGGGAAGGCGAGCCGGTCGGCCTCGTCCTCCACGCCGTAGAACGGGTTGGGGAACTCGGTCTCGATGTTGACCACGCTCGGCCGGAACCAGGACATCGCGACCTGGTCGCCGAGCATCGCCGCCACGGTGTCCCGGCCGTCCCGGACCACCTGGACGATCAGCGCGTCGGGGAACGCCGCCACCAGGGCCTCCGCGCAGTACGTCAGGTCGGGTGTCGCGTCCCCGTACCTGGACAGGCCGCGCACTTCGGTGCACGGCCCGACCTCGCCCTGCCGCAGCCCGGCCGCCGACCGGCACTGCGGCGCGCACTCCAGGCAACTCGCCGGGCCGACCTGCCAGCCCTGCGCGAAGGCGTCCCGCATCACCGCCGCGGCGGCGTCACCGCGTCCGCTGTGCAGCGACGGGCGCCGGGCGAAGCCGTAGACCGCCTGCAGCACGGCCCGCTGCCCGACGGTCACGTGGAACCCGGATGAGGTCTTGAGCGCACGCCCGACGTGCTCAGCGCCGGAGTGCGGGGCGCCGATCACGAATACGGGCTGTGTTACGTTGCGGGCGTTGACGATGAGAATATGACGCGGTGGCATCGATGCCGTATCGGTGCGGCCCCGGGCGGGGCAAGAGCGGGCGGTGGTGCGGCCATGATGGCACGCGCGCTGTCCACGGCGGGCCATCTCAGCGTTTCGGACAGGAGATCGTTCGAGTCTCCCCAGTACCGTACTGCCTGCGCCGACCACATATGCTGACTGCGTGCCATCGCAGTTGTCTCCCGGGGGGACGACCCCCCGTACCCCCCGGTGCGCGCCCGATTGCTCCGCCATCGTACCGGGCGCGCGGGTACCTCCCGCAGTGGCGACCCCCCGTACCCCCCGGCGCCGTGGCCGGCTCTTCTTCGCCGGGCTTGGCATGGCGGGTATCGCGTGCTGCCTCGGTTTGACCGGGTGCTCGCAGTTCAACAAGGCCCTCGGCCAGCAGCAGGCGCTCGTCTACTTCAAGACCAGCACGCCGGTCTCCTTCAAGCTCAAGGTGCGGGCCGCGTGCGACAACCTGCCGCACGTCAAGGCCGCGCCGATCGCGACCGGGGTGCCGCTCACCTCCGCGGTGGACGTGGTGACGTACAACACCACCGGCGCGGGCCTGGCGGACATCGCCCGCCTCGAGGAGTGCGTGAACAAGTTCGCGCCTCAGGTCGAGGGCGTCAACGTGCAGGACTCCTCGGACAATAGCTGAGTAACCCGCCGGGGACGCCCCTGCGTCCCTGGTCAAGATCCCTCGCACCTCACCGGGCCTCGCCGTGACCGCGGTCACGCGGCAACCGTAGCGGCCCGGTTTCCTAGTTTTCCAGTCTGATATATAGTCCACCTATAACCTAGTAAATCGATTGGAAATGGATACTTAATGCGCAGCATCCTGGCTGGCGCGGCCGTCCTGGCCGGCGGCGCCCTCCTCATCGCCGGCTGCTCCTCGGGCGGCTCCACCTCGCCCGCCTCGCCCGCCGCCTCCGGTGGCCCGGCGAGTGCCACCGCCGCGAGTGCGCCGGTCACCGTGCGGCTCGGCTACCTGGCGAACATCACGCACGCGCCCGCGCTGGTCGCGGTGAAGAACAGCTACTTCACCAAGGAGCTCGGCTCGGCGGGCTCGGTGAGGACGACGGTGTTCACCAGCGGCACGCAGGAGACGACCGCGATCCTGGCCGGCCAGCTTGACGCCGCCTACGTGGGGCCGAACCCGGCGATCAACGCCTGGCAGAAGTCCAGCGGCCAGGCCATCAAGATCGTCTCCGGCGCGGCCACCGGCGGGGCGTCCGTCGTGGTGAAGCCGGCCATCACCTCCGCCGCGCAGCTCAAGGGGCAGTCGCTGGCCAGCCCCTCGCTCGGCAACACGCAGGACGTCGCGGTCCGCTACTGGCTCAAGCAGCAGGGGCTGACCACCAGCGCGAGCGGCGGCGGCGACGTCGCGATCAAGCCGACCGCGCCGAACTCCGCCGCCGTGCTCGAGTTCAAGTCGGGGCAGATCGCCGGCGCCTCCGAGCCGGCGCCCTATGACGTGGAGATGGTGCAGGACGGCGGGAAGGTGCTGCTGTCCGAGCCGGGCGTGACCACACTGCTTGTGGTCACCCAGTCGTTCCTGGCGGCGCACCCGGATGTCGTCGCGGACCTGCTCAAGGCGAACCTCGACGCGCTCAGCTACATCAAGTCCGACCCGTCAGGCGCCGAGCAGGCCGCCAACAGCGAGCTCGCCGCCTACACCGGCAAGCCGCTGAAGGCGAAGGTGCTTGACCCGGCGTTCAAGGAGATCACCTTCACCGCCGACCCGGACGCGGCCTCGCTCACCCAGGACGCGCAGCAGGCGACCGCGGTCGGGCTGCTCAAGGCGGTGAACCTGAACGGGATCTTCGACCTGGACCCGCTCAACTCGATCCTCGCCGCGGCCGATCAGCCGGCGGTGAGCGCCGGATAGCGACAGCCGCGTCCCGTGCCGCGGCCCGGCGGGCCGGCCGTGACCCGGCGGGGGGCGGGCCGGGCGTCGCACGGCCAGCGAGAAGCGAGCAAGCAAGATTACGGAGCCTTGCATGTCCACGACAGCGGTAACGCAGGCCGCGGCGGTCAGCCTGGCCGGCGTTTCCAAGGTGTACGGGCGCGGCGGCTCCGCTGTCCGCGCCCTCGACCAGCTATCCCTCACCGTCGCGCCGGGTGAGTTTACCTGCCTCATCGGCGCGTCCGGCTGCGGCAAGTCCACGCTGCTGTCGCTCGTCGCGGGGCTGGACACCCCGACGAGCGGCGACATCGCGGTGCGCGGCCGGGTGGCGCTGATGTTCCAGGAGCCTGGCCTGTTCCCGTGGCTCACCGCCGGGGCCAACGTCGAGTTGGCGCTGCGCGCCCGCAAGGTGCCGCGCGCCGAGCGCAAGGCGCGGGCGGCGGAGCTACTCGACGCCGTGCGCCTGCGCGGCTTCGCGGCCAAGCGGCCGCACGAGCTGTCCGGCGGCATGCGGCAGCGGGTGGCACTCGCCCGCGCCCTGGCGCAGGACGCTGACGTGCTGCTGATGGACGAGCCGTTCGGGGCGCTCGACGCGATGACCCGCGACCTGCTGCACGACGAGCTCGACCGGGTACGCGAGCGGGTTGGCAGGGGGCTGACCGTCCTGTTCGTCACGCACAACGTCCGCGAGGCCGTCCGCCTCGGCGACCGCGTGGTACTGCTGTCCAGCCGGCCGGGCCGGGTCATCGAGGAGTACCCGGTGCCCGCCGGGCGGCCGCGGCGGATCGACTCCGCCGCGGTGGCCGAGCTGGCCAGCGTCATCACCGACCGGCTCCGCGCGGAGGTAAGCCGTCATGGCAGCTGACACGACACTCGCCGGGCTTGACGCCCTCGAACTCGCCCCCGCCCCCGGCGGCATGAGCGCCAGCGAGCGAGCGCGGCGGGCCTGGGCCGTGGCATGGCCGAAGCTGGCCGCCGTCGCCCTCGTGTGGCTCACCTGGGAGCTGATCCACCTCACCGGCTGGAAGAAGTACGTCCTGCCCGGTCCAGGGGTCACCGTCAGCAACCTGTGGGAGCAGGCGAAGACGGGGCTGCTGTGGCACGCAACCGGGGACACCGTGCTCCGGGCCCTCACCGGGTACGCGGCCGCCCTGGTCATCGGCACTGTCGTCGGCCTCCTGGTAGCCCGCGTCCCTCCGCTGCGGGCCGCGGTCGGCTCACTGATCACCGGCCTGCAGACCTTGCCGTCGGCCGCGTGGATTCCGTTCGCGATCATCCTGTTCGGGCTGACCTACGCCGCAATCGTGTTCATCATCGTGATGGCCGCGGCCCCGTCCATCGCCAACGCCGTCATATCCGGCGTGGACTACATCCCGCCGCTCCTGCTCAAGTCGGGAAAGGTCATCGGGCTGCGCGGGCCGAGCCTGACCTGGCACCTGATCATGCCCGCCGCGCTCCCCACGTTCGTGGCCGGGCTCAAGCAGGCGTGGAGCTTCACCTGGCACGCCCTGCTGACCGCCGAGCTGCTGGTTCTCGTCGCCGGCGAGCCCTCTATCGGCCAGCTGTTCTCCGCCGACCAGGACCAGACGGACATGCCCGCCACGATCGCCATCATGATGGTGATCCTCGTCCTCGGCATCGCCGTCGACGCCGCGTTCGGCGCGGCGAACGCCGCCATCAGGAAGCGGTGGGGCCTGACCTAGGCCGGCAGCGTCACCGTGCGGCACGTCGTGCGCCCCGGAGGGCGGCGGAACCGCCCAGCCCGCCAGCTGTGGCGCGTTGCTGGTCCTGAAGGGAGCCGTGCGACGGGGGAGGCGCCGCGCCGCCTCTCGCGGCGGGCTGGGAGCATGATCCTGAAGCCCTTTTAGCGCTAGCACACCGAAAAAGCTTCACGACACCACAACCCTTCATGATCTTGGCGCTGCCGCGGGCGCAGAGCGGGGAGCCGCTCGGCTCACGGCCCCTGTCGGCCTCCGCAGCCCCTTGAGCCGGCGGCATTGATGGATGTGCCAGCGACACCTGGCGCGGGCATGCCAGAACCGTCCCGGACAGGCCGCCGTTGCCGGATAACAGCAAGAAGCGGCTTGCCAGTGGCGCAAGAAGCGGCTTGCCAGTGGCGCGGGGGGCGGCTTGCCAGTGGCGCGGGGGCCGGCTTGCCGCTGGCCGTGGGCGGCTTGCCGATGGGCCAGTGCGGCCTGCCGGTGACCAGGCTTGCCGTCGGCCGGAGAGTATCGGAATTCGCATGATCCCGGCCGACGAGGTTCGATAGCCTCGACGAGAACGAACTACATCTGTGTAACTTAGTCCCGGCGTGACCTCCGGGAGGACGGAGCAGATGGACCATGAGTGACGCAGTACCGGCTACCGACCCCGAGCTCGACGAGGCCCTGGCACGAGCGATCCGCCAGCTCATCACTGAGGCCATGGAGGCGGGCGCGGACGCGGGCGCCGGGGCTGGAGCTGGCAACGGAGGTCCCGGGTCCGCCGCGGCATAGTCGGCGGTAAAGAACCAGGAACGGTTCAGGCAGAGGCACGGCCCGGCCGGAGGATGCTCCGGCCGGGCCGTGCCACGTTTCGGCGCCCGGCGCAGTCCATGAAGTCCGGCAGGCTTGTCGTGGCCGGCGCCGTCTGGCGGGCGGCGTACGGCCCGGCGGCGTACGGGGTGCCTCTCCGGCGCGGCCGGAGCGGGTCACTCGCCGGTGGGGCCGCCGGCCAGCTCGCTGACGATGTCCAGGTGGCCCGCGTGCCGGGCGTACTCCTGGACCAGGTGAAACAGCACCCGCTCCAACGTAGCGGGCGGCGCGCCGTCCCACCGCTCGCCCGGCTGGCCTGTCTCGTCGAGGTCGTGCCGGGCGATCACCCGCTCGGTGCGCGCCGCCTGGGCCTGCGACGCGGCGAGCAGGCCGTCCAGGGTCTCATCGGGCGACACGTGCCAGCGGCCGTCGCGGTTATCGCCCCACGGGTCAGCGACCTCCCGCCCTTCGAACCCCCATTCGAGCCAGCGCAGCTCGACGTAGGTGAGGTGCTTGAGCAGCTCAAGCGGGGTCCACCCGGACGGCAGGCGGGAGCGGCGCAGCTCGTCCGCTGGCAGGCCGCGCAACTTCACCGCGAGCTGGGCGCGGAAGTAGCTGAGGTAGCGGGCGAACACCTCGGCGCGAGAGGCCGCCGGATCGGTTGGTTCCGGGAACGGGACGCTCATGTGCTCCACGCTATCGGCGTGCCGTCGCCCGGGGACGCCGGCCCGGTGCCGCTAGGTGATCGCTATCAGGAAGTCCTCACCGGTCGACATGCGCAGCCCGTCGGGCCGGCCGGCGAAGTAGCGGTCGTTCATCTCGCGGCCGGACACGTGCCGTACGTCGGCGAACCCGGCCGCGCGGGCCAGTCCGAGGAATTCCTCAGGGGCGAAGAAGCTGATGAACGGCGTCCCCGACGACCTGGCGCCGTTCTCTGACATGATCCAGCCCTGGCGGTCCCGCTCGTCGACCAGGTCCAGCGGGAGCAGGAACGTCAGCGCGACCGCGGAGCCGGGCGCGAGCGTGGCCAGGTCGCGCAGCGTCGCCGCGTTCGCCTCCCGGGTCAGGTACATGCTGACGCCGGCGGAAGCCACCACGGCCGGCGCGGCCGGGTCGAACCCGGCCTTCACGACCTCCTCCTGCCAGGAGGCCCCCTCCTCGAAATCCACCGGGACGAGCCGCAGCCACTCCGGGATGCCGTAACCGAGCTCGATGAGGCGGCGCCGCTTCCACGCCTGGGTGCCCGGCTGGTCCACCTCGAACACCCGCAGCCGCGCCGCCAGCTCCGGGCGGCGCTGCGCGAACGTGTCGAGCCCCGCGCCGAGCAGCACGTACTGGCCCGTGCCGTGCGCGGCACGCTCGGCGGCCAGGTCCTCGATGAGCCGGGCGCGCGCCACGATCGACCCGCGGAACCCGCTGGTGAACACCGGGTCCATGTCCGGCCGTCCGCGCCAGCCGTCGGGCGGGTCAGCCAGCCGCAGCCCGATCTCGTCCTCGAGCACGTGCGGCGGCGCGTCCACCTCGACATGCAGCGCCCGCCACAGCGCGACCCGCACCGCCGTGTGGTCCGGCTCCGTCACCTGCTCTTCAGCCATGCGGGCCAACCTATACCCCCGGACCGCTCCTGCTTTCGGCCGAGGATCGTGTGTAGTTGATCGCGGAAAACGACTATCAAATGCACACGATCAGCTCGCCGGGAGACAGGCCACTGCCGATTCATGGATAACAGCAAGAAGCGGCCGTAGGCCGCTCCGGTCCGTCCGCTCCGGGTGGGCGGGGCGCCGGACAGGACCGGGCGGAGCACGCCCCGTTCTGGATAATCGTGCGCATGACCGTGCACCGGATTGAGCCCACGCGGGCGAACAGCGTGAACGTCTTCTCGGCCGCGCATGAGCCGGCCGTCACCATCGACTCCGGTGACACGATCGTCGTGCGGTCGCTCGACGCCGCCGGGTACCTGGAGCGGCACGAGTTCCCGGGCGACACGGGGAAGCCGGTGATGTTCCCCGGCGACTTCCGCGGGCACTGCGTCAACCGGCCGGTCGCGGTGCGCGGCGCGGCGGCGGGGGACATGCTCGCGGTGCGGGTCGCCTCGCTGACGCCGGAGCCGTGGGGCTGGACCGTCTCCCCGGCCGTGCCCGACTCGCCGGTGGCGCGCAGGCTCGGCCTGGCCGGCGCCGACCCGGCCTGGCTGCTGTGGGACATCGACCACGCGGCGGGCACGGCGACCGCCAACGGCCGGTACACCAGGCCCATCGCGCCGTTCCTCGGCGTGACCGGGGTCGCGCCGGCCGGGCCCGGCGAGCACTCGACGATCCCGCCGCGCGCGGCGGCGGGGGGAAACATCGACTGCAAGGAACTCGTCGCGGGCTCCGTGCTCTACCTGCCGGTCGCCGTCGACGGGGCGCTGCTGTACCTCGGCGACGGGCACGCCGCGCAGGGCGACGGCGAGTCGTGCGGCACCGCCATCGAGACCGGCATGACGACGGAGGCCGTGGTCAGCGTCGCGGCCGGGCGGCCGCTCGCCACGGTGCACGCGGAGACTCCGGCCGGCCTGGTCACCTTCGGGTTCTCCGCCGACCTGAACGAGGCGACGGGCGACGCGCTCGACGCGATGGTGACCTGGATCGCGTCGCTGCACGGCACCTCCAGGTCCGAGGCCCTCGCCCTGGCGTCGACGTGCGCCGACCTGCGGGTCACCCAGGTCGCCAACGTCACCTGGGGCGTGCACGCCCTGCTGCCCGCGGGCCTGCTGACCTAGCGCGTCACTGGCCCCGGTAACAGGCGCGATGCGGCAGCCGCCGCGCCGTTCGGCGGGGACTGCCGCATCGCGGCGGGCCTGGTCTGGGTCAGTGGCTGACCATGGCGCGCAGGCTCTCGCGCAACGAGTCCATGGTGGCGAGGACCGCGGTCGGCTCGTAGCCGCAGTGCGCCATGCAGTTGTCGCAGCGCGGGTCCTTGCCGCGGCCGAAGGAGTCCCAGTCGGTGGTCTCCAGGAGTTCCTTCCAGGTGGCGACGTAGCCGTCGTCGAGCAGGTAGCAGGGACGCTGCCAGCCCTGCAGCGTGTACAGCGGCACGCCCCACGGGGTGCACTCGAAGTCACGCTTGCCCTCGAGGAAGTCCAGGTAGAGCTGCGAGTGGTTGAACCGCCACTTCTTGCGGCGGCCGTCGGCGAACGCCTTGCTGAACAGCTCGCGGGTCTGCGTCACGCCGAGGAAGCGGTCCTGGTCGGGTGCCTTGGCGTAAGCGTAGCCGGGGGCGATCTCCAGCCGGTCG
>DASWAE010000036.1:0-2769 GCA_036391275.1 Trebonia sp. | reverse complement strand
ATAACCAGAATTCGCTCAAGGCCGGGCCGCGCGGCCCGACGCTCATGGAGGACTTCATCCTCCGCGAGAAGATCATGCACTTCGACCACGAGCGCATCCCTGAGCGCGTCGTCCATGCGCGCGGGTCTGCCGCCCATGGCTTTTTCGAGTGCACCGAGTCGCTGGCCGACATAACTCGGGCGAGCTTCCTCCAGAAGAAGGGCGACCGCATCCCGGTCTTCACCCGGTTTTCGACGGTCGCCGGCAATAAGGGTTCGGCCGATCTGGCACGCGACGTGCGCGGCTTTGCCGTGAAGTTCTACACCGACGAAGGCAATTTCGACCTGGTCGGCAACAACATCCCGGTCTTCTTCATCCAGGACGCGGTCAAGTTCCCCGACGTGGTGCACGCGGCCAAGCAGGAGCCGGACCGTGACTTCCCGCAGGCGCAGACCGCGCACGACAACTTCTGGGACTTCGCGACGCTCATGCCCGAGTCGACCCACATGCTCATGTGGATCATGTCGGACCGGGCGATACCGCGCTCGTTCCGCACCATGGAGGGGTTCGGGGTGCACACCTTCCGCCTCGTCAACGAGGCCGGCCGCTCCACCTACGTGAAGTTCCACTGGAAGCCGAAGCAGGGCCTGCAGTCGGTGGTGTGGAACGAGGCGGTCAAGATCAACGGCGCCGACCCCGACTTCCACCGGCGCGACCTGTGGGACGCCATCAAGCGGGGCGACTACCCGGAGTGGGAGCTGTGCCTGCAGCTGTTCGACGACGACTTCGCCGACCAGTTCGAGTTCGACGTCCTCGATCCGACCAAGATCATCCCCGAGGAAACGGTGCCGGCCCGCCCGGTCGGCAAGCTGGTGCTCAACCGGATGCCGGACAACTTCTTCGCGGAGACCGAGCAGGTGGCGTTCTGCACCCAGAACGTGGTGCCGGGCATTGACTTCACCAACGACCCGCTGCTGCAGGGCCGGAACTTCTCCTACCTCGACACGCAGCTCAAGCGGCTCGGCAGCCCCAACTTCACGCAGCTCCCGGTCAACGCGCCCAAGTGCCCGGTCGCGCACTTCCAGCAGGACGGCCACATGGCCATGGCCAACGCGGTCGGCCGGGCGAACTACGAGCCCAACTCGTGGCCGGCGGCCGAGGGCGGCCCCCGCGAGGACCCCCGGGGCGGCTACCGCAGCTACGCCGAGGAGATAGCGGGTGTCAAGCGCCGCCTGCGCGCGGAGAGCTTCGCCGACCATTACAGCCAGGCCCGCCAGTTCTACGTCAGCCAGACCGAAGTGGAGCGCCGGCACATCGCCGAAGCCTTCACCTTCGAGCTGAGCAAGGTCGAGCGGGCGGACATCAGGACCCGGATGGTGGCCGGGCTGCGGAACGTGGACGAGGACCTCGCGGCGGCCGTGGCCGAGGGACTGGGCCTGCGGGAGCTGCCCGCCCCGGCCGAGCCGGCCCGCCAGCCGCGCCACGACCTGCCGCCGTCCCCGGCGCTCAGCCTCCTCGCCAGCCCGCACGGACGGAGCGGACCGGGCAGCTTCGCCGGGCGCAAGGTCGGCGCGCTCGTGACCAACGGGGCGGACGCGGAGGCCCTGGCGGCGCTGCGCGCGGCCGCGGAGTCCGAGGGCGCCACGGTGGAGATCGTCGCGCCGGCCGTCGGTGGCGTCGACACCAGCGACGGCTCCCGGGTGCCGGCGGACCAGCAGGTCGACGGCGCGCCGTCCGTGCTGTACGACGCCGTGGCGGTCATCGCCGCGCCCGGCGCCGCGCGCGCCCTGGCCGCCCGGCCGGCCGCCAGGGACTTCGTGACCGACGCGGTGGCGCACTGCAAGTTCATCGGGTACACCAGCGGCGCCGCGGTGCTGTTCGAGGCTGCGGGCCTGCCCGCGGACCCGGCGAGCGCGGACGGCGGCTTCATCAGCCTCAGCGAGCACCCGCCGGCGGAGTTCATCGCCCGGTGCCGCCAGCTCCGGCACTGGGACCGCGAGTTCGCCCCCGTGCCGTGACCGGACGCACCGGCCGGCCGCCACTGACGAAAGACCGCTAAATGGACGAAAACCTCTTAATATGGCAAACAGAATGTGACGGAGGTCACATGCGATCGCGTTTAGACCCCTCCGTGGGGGCACAACTGCCTCGTCCGGTGTTCCCCCGACCCACGGAGACGGCCATGACCAAGGCAACCTCCCCCGCGCCCGCACTCGGCTCCCGCGCCGAATTGGCGCAGCTCGGCGACGATGACCTGCTGGCCCGCTTCCGCGCGGCCCCGCGGGACAGCTACGAGCGCTCGGTCGCGTGCGAGATCCTGGTGGAGCGGTACGAGCGGCTGGTCCGCTCCTGCGTCCGGCAGTACCGCGGCAGCCCCGAGCCGGTGGAAGACCTGATGCAGGTGGGCTACGTCGGCCTGCTCAAGGCGATCAACAACTACGACCCCTCGTTCGGCAGCGGCCTGTCGGCCTACGCGGCGCCGTGCGTGAGCGGGGAGATCAAGCGGCACTTCCGCGACAAGCGCTGGCAGGTGCACGTCCGCCGCTCCGCCCAGGAACTCCTGCTCGAGCTGCGCAAGGCGACCGAGGCGCTCACCCACTCACTGGGCCGCTCGCCCACCGACGAGGAACTCGCGGAGCGGCTTGGCTGCAGCGCCGAGGACCTGCTTGAGGCCAAGCAGGCGGACATGGTGTTCAGCGCCTACTCACTCGACGCGCCGCTGTCCGACCGGGACGACCCGGCGCAGCTCAGCGATGTCCTCGGCGACGAGGACGCCGAGATGGAGCACAC